>NZ_JBSGTX010000001.1:20869-121602 GCF_053607625.1 Streptomyces sp. NPDC055103 | reverse complement strand
GGAGGGCCTGGAGGGCCTGGAGGGCCTGGAGGGCCTGGAGGGCCTGGAGGGCCTGGAGGGCCTGGAGGGCCTGGAGGGCCTGGAGGGCCTGGAGGTCATCGAGGGCGGGGAGGTCCTCGTGGGTGAGGGAGGTGAGGAGGGGCGGTCAGGCCGTCAGCAGGCGGGAGAGCACGCGGCAGGCCGCGGGGATCGGGGCGACGAGCTCGACCGCGCACCGGGTGCGCAGCTCCTCGGCGGCCTCGCCGAGCGGGCCGCCGCCGATGACGACGGCGCGCGCCCCGTCCCGTTCGGCGCAGGCCAGGACCGCCCGTTCCAACCGGTCGAGGAGCAACGACGGGTCGGCGGAGAGGCGTTCGGGGGCGCCGGCGGTGAGCCGGATGCCGGTGTACCGGCCGGCGAGGCCGAGCGTCTCCACCCGCTCGGCGATGGCGTCGGCCAGGAGCGGTGTGGTGGTCGCGATGCCGAACGGCCTGCCGCCGACGGCGGCTTCCAGGAGGGCCGCTTCCCCGAGGCCCGCCACGGGGAGTCCGGTGGCGGCGCGCAGCGCCTCCAGGCCGGGGTCGCCGAAGGCTCCGACGAGGAGCGCCGCGCAGTCGCCCGCGGCCGCGGCGCGGAGTCCGGCGGCGAGCACCTCGGGGGCGGCGGCGCGCAGGGCGGCGGGGTCGGTGAGCATGCCGGAGCCGCGGGGCACGGTGACGCCGCGGACGGAGAGGGCGCCCGATGTCGCCCCCAGTGTCCGGCGGGCGATGGCGGTCATCATCGCGGTCGTCGCCGTCGAGGTGTTGGGGTTGATCAGCACGACGGCCCCGGGCCCCGCGGCGTGCGCGGGGACCGGGGCGGTCGGTGGGGTGACGAGCGGGCTCAGTGGACGTGCGCCGCCTTCGCGGTGGCGCTGCCGGAGATGTCCTCGCCCGGCTCCATGGGCGCGGTGACCTCGTCGTCGTCCCGGCCCCGGCCCAGGTGGTTGAAGACCACGTTGAGCAGGACGGCCGCGACACAGCCGGTGGATATGCCGGAGTCCAGGATGATCTTCGCGGTCTCCGGGAAGGCGTGGTAGAACTCCGGCGCCGTGATGGGGATGATGCCGACGGCCAGCGAGACGGCCACGATCAGGACGTTGTTGTCCTTCTCCAGGCCGGCCTTGACGAGCGTCTGGATGCCGCTGGCGGCGACCGAGCCGAAGAGGACGACACCCGCGCCGCCGAGGACCGGCCGGGGCACGACCGAGATCAGCGAGGCGGCGACCGGGGAGAGCCCCATCAGGACCAGGAAGCCACCGCCGCAGGCCACGACGAAGCGGCTGCGGATCCTGGTCATGGCGACCAGACCGATGTTCTGGGCGAAGGCGCTGCACATGAAGCCGTTGAAGAGCGGGCTGATCGCCGAGCCGAGGGTGTCGGCGCGGAGGCCGGCCGCGATGGTCTTCTCGTCGGCGGGGCGTTCCACGATCTCGCCGAGCGCCAGCATGTCGGCGGTGGACTCGGTCATGGAGACGAGCATGACCACGCACATGGAGATGATCGCGGCGAGCGCGAACTGCGGGGCGCCGAAGTGGAACGGGGACGGGAAGCCGACGATGTCCGCCTCGGTCACCGGGGAGAAGTCGGTGACGCCGAACGGTATGGCGATGAGCGTGCCGATGACGAGGCCGACCAGGACGGCGACCTGCTTGAGGAAGCCGCGGGTGAAGCGGCGCAGCAGCAGGACCACGACGAGCGTGATGGCGGCGAGCGTGAGGTAGGTCGTCGAACCGTAGTCCTCGGCCCGGGGGTTGGGCCCCTGGGCCCAGCCGAAGGCGACCGGGAGGAGGGAGACGCCGATGAGGGTGATCACGGTGCCGGTGACGACCGGCGGGAAGAACCGCACGAGGCGGGAGAAGAAGGGGGCGGCGAGGAAGCCGAGCAGTCCGGCGACGATGATCGCGCCGAAGATGACGGGCAGCGCGTCGCTCTTGTCGTCCGTGGTGTCGACGATGGCGAGCATCGGGGCGACACCGGCGAAGGTGACGCCGTTGACGAACGGCAGCTTGGCACCGATCTTCCAGACGCCGAGGGTCTGGAGGAAGGTCGCGAGTCCGGCGGTGAAGAGGCTCGCGCCGGTCAGGAAGGTGAGTTCGGTGCCGGAGAGGCCGACGGCCGCTCCGACGATCAGGGGCGGCGCTACGACGCCCGCGTACATGGCGGCCACGTGCTGGAGGCCGCTCGTGAGCATCTTCAGTGGGGGCAGCGTCTCGTCGACCGGGTGCTTCTCGCGGTCTTCGGGGGCGGAGCCTGCGTCTTGTGCATTGCGAACCTGGGGCTTGGCGGCCACGGCGGTTCCTCCGGTCGGTTACACGTCGGCGGTGACGCGGGGTTCAGGGAGGTGGTGCGATGCGGTGCGAAGTACAGGAGGTGCGGCTCGTTGCGGGGCGGAGCGGTGCGGGCGCCGGGTGGAGAGGTGCGCACGCGGGGTGGGGAGGTGTGCGCGGGGAGGAGGCGCTGCGTGGGGACGGTGCCCGGTGGGGGTGCGGGCAGGTTTCACCTTCCCGGGAGGTGCCGTACGTCTTCTGCGTACGGCACCTCCCGGTCGGGCTGCCGCGGGCCCCGCTCGGGTCCGCGGCGACCGACCGAGGGCCGTCCCCCTCGGTCGGACTCCATGGGGAGGGTCAGCTCTGGGCCGTGATCCGGGCCAGGCGCTGCGCCTCCGCGCGCGCGTCACGCGCGATCTGCTCCTCGTCGGCGAACAGCAGTCGGTTGTTCTCGACGATCTGCTTGCCGTTGACGAAGGAGGCGGTGACCGGGGCCGCGGCGCCGAAGACGATCGCGGTGACCGGGTCGGCGATCGAGGAGTGGCCGAGGCCGTCGATCTTCCAGAGGACGAAGTCGGCGAGCTTGCCGGCTTCGAGGGAGCCGATGTTGTCGGCGCGGCCGAGGACCTGCGCGCCGCCGTAGGTGCCGAGGCGCAGGGCCTGGCGGGCGTTGAGCGCGGCCTCGCGGTGGGCGCCGAGGCGGTTGATGAGGAGCGCGTTCCGCAGCTCGGTGTGGAGCTCGCCCGACTCGTTGGAGGCGGTGCCGTCGACACCGAGGCCGACCGGTACGCCCGCCTTCAGCATGTCCGGTACTCGGGCGATGCCTGCGGCGAGGCGCGCGTTGGAGGACGGGCAGTGCGCCACACCGGTGCCGGTGCGGGCGAAGGCGGCGATGTCGGAGTCGTTCATGTGGACGCAGTGCGCCATCCACACGTCCTGGCCGAGGAAGCCGGTGGACTCGAAGTAGTCCGTCGGGCCCATGCCGAAGAGCTCGTGGCAGAACTTCTCCTCCTCCACGGTCTCCGAGCCGTGGGTGTGCATGCGCACCCCGAGCCGGCGGGCCAGCTCGGCGCCCTGCTTGAGCAGCTGGGTGGAGATGGAGAAGGGGGAACAGGGTGCGACGGCGACCTGGGTCATCGCGTCGAAGGAGGCGTCGTGGAACTTCTTGACGGTCTCCTCGGTCGCGGCGAGCGCGCCCTCGGTGGTCTCGACGGCGAAGTCGGGCGGCAGGAAGCCGTCCTTCTCGCTCATGTCCATCGAGCCGCGGGCGAGGGTGAAGCGGACGCCCATGTCGGAGGCGGCGCCGATGATGGCGCCGGACAGGTCACCCGAGTTCTTCGGGTAGACGTAGTGGTGGTCCATGGCGGTGGTGACACCGCCGCGGGCCATCATCGCCAGGGAGCCCTGGGCGGCGACGCGGACCATCGACTCGTCGATCCGCGACCAGGTCGGGTAGAGCGCGACCAGCCAGTTGAACAGGTTGTGGTCGGTGGCCAGGCCCCGGGTGATCCACTGGTAGAAGTGGTGGTGGGTGTTGACCAGGCCGGGCGTCACCAGATGACCGGTGGCGTCGATCCGGCGGACCACGTTCTCCAGGCCCTCGGGCGCCTTGCCGGCACCGATGGACTCGATCCTGTTGTCGGCGACGACGAGGTAGCCGGAGGCGTACTCGGTGTCGTTCGCGTCGACGGTCGCGATCGCCGCGTTCTCGATGACGATGCGCTGGGCTGCCGAAGGTGCTGCCATGGCGGTGCTTCCTTCATTCCTCGGGGGTGGTGTGGGCACGGCAGGACCCTAGGAGGATTTGAGTGCCGGAGCCGTGTGACGGCTCCGGGTGCCGAGATGGTGAAAGAACAGGTTGAGCAGGACGGCGACGAGCGCGCCCGCGCTGATGCCGGAGCCGAGCACGGTCTGCGCCCAGGCCGGGAAGCCGGCGTAGAAGGTGGGAGCGGCGAGCGGGATGATGCCCGCTCCGAGCGCGACGGCCACCAGGATGATGTTGGAGCTGTCGTCGAGTCCGGCTTCCGACAGGGTCCGGATGCCGCTGACCGCGATCGAGCCGAAGAGGACGATTCCGGCGCCGCCGAGGACGGGCATCGGGACGGTGGAGACGACCGCGCCGAGGACCGGGAAGGCACCGAGGACCAGCAGGGCGCCACCGGCGACGGCGACGACGTACCGGGAGCGGACCCTGGTCAGCGAGACGACGCCGACGTTCTGGGCGAAGGCCGAGGTCGGGAAGCCGCCGAAGACGGGACCGAGCAGCGTCGCGATGCCGTCGGTGCGCAGACCGCGGGTGATGGTCTTCCCGTCGCTCGGCCGGTCGCAGATCTCGCCGAGGGCGAGCATGCCGGCGCTGGACTCGGTCATCAGCACCAGCATCACGATGCACAGGGAGAGGATGGCAGCGGGCTGGAACTCGGGTGCGCCGAAGGCGAAGGGTGCGGGCAGGGCCGCGACGGGTGCCTCGCGCAGCGCGGCGAAGTCGGCCATCCCGAAGGGGATCGCGGCGAGGGTGCCGATGAGGAGGCCGAGCAGGAGGGCGATCTGCTTGACGAAGCCCTTGCCGAACCGCTGGAAGAGCAGGATGACGACGAGCGTGAAGGCGGCCAGCGCGAGGTACTTCATGGCGCCGAAGTCGGCGGCGTTCTTGTCGCCGCCCTGGGCCCAGCCGACCGGCACGGGCATCAGGGTGACCCCGATGAGGGTGATGACGACGCCGGTGACGAGCGGCGGGAAGAAGCGCAGGAGCTTCCCGAAGAAGGGGCCGACGGCGAGGCAGAAGACTCCGGCGACCATCACCGCGCCGTAGATGGCGGGGAGTTGGTGTCCGGGGGCACTGGTCTCGGCGATGGCGAGCATCGGGGCGATGCCCGCCGAGGAGGCGGCGTTGACGAACGGGAGCCGGTTGCCGGCGAAGGTCCGGACGCCGAGGGTCTGCAAGATCGTGGCGCAGCCGGCGATGAGGAGACTGGCGGCGATGAGCCGGGTCATCCCCGCCGCGTCCAGGCCGACGGCCTGGCCGATGATGAGCGGAGGGGTGACGACGCCCGCGTACATCGCGGCGATGTGCTGGAGTGCCGCGGGGACGAGCCGCGAGGCGGGAAGCTTTTCGTCCACCGGATGGACCTGGTGTGTGGGGTCCGGTGGGGTGGAACACGGGCCTTCGGCGGTTGCCGGCCCCCTTGCAGACTGTGCCATGGGTCCCTCCGGGCTGGTGCGGGCCCCGCCCGACTGCGGGCGGGCGGGGCCGTCACTCAGATGGCGCTTAGAGGTTGGTCATGTCGACCGGGATCTGCGCCGTGGCTCCGTCACGCAGCACGGTGGCCTCGATGAGGCCGTACATGCGGTCGGCGGCGTAGTAGACCTCGTTGTCGTTCTTCAGACCGAAGGGCTCGAGGTCGACCAGGAAGTGGTGCTTGTTCGGGAGCGAGAAGCGGACTTCGTCGATCTCCGAGCGGTGGTTGATGATGCGCGTGGCCATCTGGTACAGCGTCTGCTGGAGGGAGTACGAGTACGTCTCCGAGAAGGCCTCGAGCATGTGCTTGCGCGTCTGCTCGTAGGACCGCTCCCAGTTGGGCATGCGCTGGTCGTCGTCGGTCCAGTTGAACCGCCACCGGGCGGACACCTGGGTCGCCAGGATGCGGTCGTACGCCTCCTGGAGCGTCGTGTACTTGTCCTTGATGTAGCCCCAGAACTCCGAGTTGGTGGAGTTCATGACGACGAGGTCCTTGAGGCCGGAGATGACCTCCCACTTCTCGCCGTCGTAGGTGACCTGCGTGACGCGGGTCTCCTGGCCCTTGCGGGCGAAGGAGTGGTTGACCTCTTCGGCGCCGATGAACTTGGAGTTGGCGTCCGAGGAGGCGATGCGCTCCCAGGAGTACTCCTCTATCCGGATGCGCGCCTGCTTGATCGGCTCCTGGCTCGTCACGAAGTGACGGGCAAGGTGGATGCCGAACTGCTCGGCGGACTCGATGCCGTACTCCTTGGCGAACGCGAAGATGGTGTTCTTCGTCGTGTCGGTGGGGAGGCAGTGGGCGTTGGAGCCGGTGAGGTGGACGTCGTCGAGGTCGCCGGAGAGGGCGACGGAGACGTTCAGGTCCTTGATGTGGTGGGTGTCGCCGTCCCGCGTGATCTTGACGACGCGGTTCTCTGCTTTGCCGTACTGGTTCTGGCCGAGAATCGTGGGCATGTCTGCTAGCTCCCTCGGTAAACGGAGTAGCCGAACGGGTTGAGCAGCAGCGGTACGTGATAGTGCTCGCCCGGCTTGACGGCGAACGTGATCGCCACCTCCGGGAAGAACGCACCGCTGTCCCTTACGCGGGGGGCGTCCTGCTGCGCCTCGGCTTGCTTCTTGGAGAAGTACTCCTCGACCTCGAAGTCGAGTCGTACGTGGGTGGTTTCTTCCGGCAGGGCCGGCAGGTCCTTGCAGCGCCCGTCCGCGTCGGTGGCGGAGCCGCCGAGCGCGATCCACTCGCCGTCGAGGCCCTTGCGGGCCGCGAGCGTGATGGCCACGCCCTCGGCGGGGCGGCCGATGCTGGTGTCGAGGATGTGGGTGGACACCGAGGCCGTGGTGTCGGTGCTCATGCGGAGCTCTCTTCCTCGGAGGTCTCTACGAGACGGGTCAGCCGGATGCGGTTGATCTTGCCCAGTTCGGTGCGGACGATCTCCCGCTCCTCCTCGGGCGAGTTGCCGATCCGCTCACGGACCGCGTCCCGCATCTGCTCGCCGGTCAGGCCGGTGGCGCAGATGAGGAAGACATGACCGAACCGGTCCTGGTAGGCCAGGTTGAGTTCGAGCATCTCGGTCTTGAGCTCCGCGGAGGCGCCGGCCATCCCGCTCTGTTCGCGGGAGGAGGTCGGGTCCCCGGCCTTCGGACGACCGATCGGCGGGTGGCCCGCCATCGCGTCGGCCAGGTCCTCGGCGGTCAGTTCGGCCATGGCGGCGTCGCTGGCGAGGAAGAGGGCTTCGGTGGTGGCGTACGGGCGCTGGGCGAGCAGTTTGCTCCCCCACGCCGAGCTGGAGCACACCTCGTGGAGCGCGGCGAGGGCCTCGCTGTCCGCCGAGGTGTTGAACCGGGTGAGACCCGGTGTCGTACCTGAAGTCACGGGAAGCCTCCGTGGCTGTTTTTCGCTGTGCGTCGGACGGGCTGCGGATAGCTAACGCCCTCCGCAACACAACGTCAACACTTTGTTGAAAACTCGGCCACACAAAAGCCGTCGTCCCGACATCTGGACGACGGCTTAGGGCCCAAGCAAGATCAACTAGCTGCTCTCGGCAGCCTTTTCCCTGTTCAGGGCGGTTTCTCTGTTCAGGTAGTTGTACACGGTGAAGCGGCTGACACCCAGCGCCCCCGCCACCGTCTCCACCCCGTGGCGCACCGAGAAGGCACCGCGTGCCTCCAGGAGGCGCACCGCTTCCTGCTTCGCCTTGCGGTCGAGTTCGGCCAACGGCATCCCGTGCCGTCGTTCCATCGCCGCGAGGATGTGGTCCAGGGAGTCCGACAGCTGCGGCAGCCGTACGGCGACCACGTCCTCGCCCTCCCAGGAGAGGACGACGTCGTCGCCCTCCGCCTGAGCGGGGCCGAGCAGCTCGGCCCCCATGGCGTCGACCAGCGGCTTCACTGCCGCGACCAGCGGGTGTTCGGTCACTTCTCGCCCTCCCCGATCACATTCACCTGGAGGGAGACCCGGGTGGCACCGGCCGCGAGCGATCTCCGCAGCAGCGCGTCGACGGCGGTGAGCACCTCGTCGGCACCGCCTTCCGCCGTGTTGCCGAAGGGGCCGACATCGACCGCGTCCAGTTCGGCCGACTGGATGACCTCTCGGGCCACGACCGCGTGCGCCGGCGCCTCGTCGAGGTCGAACGGCTCGGTCGTGAACTCCACTCTCAAACGCACCATGGACCCAAAGTACGGCCCCGCTCCGGCCGGCGGGAGCCCCGGACCTACGGGGACCTCTTGACAAGGAGGACAACCTGCTTGCAACATTCCGTCAGACAGAAACTTACTTCCGCGATACGGAAGGAGCGCACCCCTCGTGGGATTCTCGGACCAGCGCTTCGATGTGAACCTGTCGATCCTCTTCACGGAACTCCCGCTCCTGGAGCGCCCCGCGGCCGCCGCCGCGGCGGGCTTCACCGCGGTCGAGCTGTGGTGGCCCTGGATCGACACCGCCACCCCCGAGCAGAGCGAGCTCGACGCCCTCAGGAAAGCCCTTGAGGACGCCGGCACCCAGCTGGTCGGCCTGAACTTCTACGCCGGACAGCTCCCCGGCCCGGACCGCGGAGCCCTCTCTGCGCCCGGGGACGAGTCGGACCGCTTCCGCGCCAACATCGAGGTGGCCGCCGACTTCGCCGCCTCGGTCGGCTGCAAGGCCCTCAACGCGCTCTACGGCAACCGCGTCGAGGGCGTGGACCCGCAGATCCAGGACACCCTCGCCCTGGAGAACCTGGTCCTGGCGGCCCGCGCGGCCGACCGGATCGGCGCGATCCTCCTCGTCGAGACCCTCAACAAGCCGGAGTCGCCGCTCTACCCGCTGGTGAGCGCCCCCTCCGCGATCGAGGTCATCGACAGGGTCAACGCGGCCACCGGCCTCGGCAACGCCAAGTTCCTCCTCGACATCTACCACCTGTCGATGAACGGTGAGGACGTCGGCCAGGTCATCGCGGAGTACGCGGCCAAGACCGGCCACGTGCAGATCGCGGACAACCCGGGCCGTGGCGCGCCGGGCACCGGCGACCTCCCCCTGGAGCAGTTCCTCGACGAGCTGAAGAAGGCCGGCTACGACGGCTGGGTCGGCCTGGAGTACAAGGCCGCCGACGCCGCCGCGTCCTTCGAGTGGCTCCCGGCCGAGGCACGCCCTCCCCGCTGACCAGCGACTTCTCCCCGTACCACCTTGTTTTGAGAGGCACCCTCACCATGAGCACTCTTCCCAAGATCGCTTGGATCGGCCTCGGCATCATGGGCTCCCCCATGTCCGAGAACCTGATCAAGGCCGGCTACTCGGTCACCGGCTTCACCCTGGAGCAGGACAAGCTGGACCGCCTCACCGCGGCCGGCGGCACCTCCGCCGCGTCGATCGCCGAGGCCGTGAAGGACGCCGACGTCGTCATCACGATGGTGCCGGCCTCCCCGCAGGTCGAGGCCATCTCCTACGGCGAGAACGGCATCCTGGAGAACGCGAAGTCCGGCGCGCTGATCATCGACATGTCGTCGATCACCCCGCAGACCTCGGTCGACCTGGCCAAGAACGCCGCCGCGAAGGGCATCCGCGTCATCGACGCCCCGGTGTCCGGCGGCGAGGCCGGCGCGATCGAGGCCGTGCTCTCGATCATGGTCGGTGGCGAGCAGGCCGACTTCGACGAGGCCCTCCCGATCCTGGAGACCCTCGGCAAGACCATCGTGCTCTGCGGCCCGCACGGCTCCGGCCAGACGGTGAAGGCCGCCAACCAGCTGATCGTCGCGGTCAACATCCAGGCCTGCGCCGAGGCCGTCGTCTTCCTCGAGAAGTCCGGCGTGAACCTCCAGGCCGCCCTGGACGTCCTCAACGGCGGTCTGGCCGGCTCCACGGTCCTGACCCGCAAGAAGGACAACTTCCTGAACCGGGACTTCAAGCCCGGCTTCCGGATCGACCTCCACCACAAGGACATGGGCATCGTCACCGACGCCGCCCGCAACGTCGGCGCGGCCCTCCCGGTCGGCGCCGTCGTGGCCCAGCTCGTCGCCTCCCTGCGCGCTCAGGGTGACGGCGGCCTGGACCACTCGGCCCTGCTGCGCGCCGTCGAGCGCCTCTCCGGCCGGCAGGTCTGATCCCCGCCCCTCTTCAGGGGCCCCTGAATTCCGGTCGGCGGCGGCGCTGACAACTGTCCTGTCGCGCCCAGGCGTCGCCGCCGACCGGAACACCCACACTTCATTTTCAACAAACTGTTGACGTTACGTTCCAGCCGAATTTACGCTCCTCGGACCGTCAGCAGAGTTCCCGTACGGAAGGTCACGATGTCGAAGCGCGTGCTTACGACCGAGTCCGGCGCCCCCGTCGCCGACAACCAGAACTCCGCCACCGCCGGCGTCGGTGGCCCCATCCTCCTGCAGGACCAGCATCTGCTGGAGAAGCTCGCGCGCTTCAACCGTGAGCGGATCCCGGAGCGTGTGGTGCACGCCCGCGGTTCCGGTGCGTACGGCTACTTCGAGGTGACCGACGACGTCACCGCGTACACCAAGGCGGACTTCCTCGGTGAGGTCGGCAAGAAGACCGAGACCTTCATCCGGTTCTCGACCGTGGCCGACTCGCTCGGCGGCGCGGACGCGGTCCGCGACCCGCGCGGCTTCGCCCTGAAGTTCTACACCGAAGAGGGCAACTACGACCTCGTCGGCAACAACACCCCGGTGTTCTTCATCAAGGACCCGATCAAGTTCCCCGACTTCATCCACTCCCAGAAGCGCGACCCCTTCACGGGCAAGCAGGAGGCGGACAACGTCTGGGACTTCTGGGCGCACGCCCCCGAGGCGACGCACCAGATCACCTGGCTCATGGGCGACCGCGGCATCCCCGCCTCGTACCGTCACATGAACGGCTACGGCTCGCACACCTACCAGTGGACCAACGAGGCGGGCGAGGCCTTCTTCGTCAAGTACCACTTCAAGACGAACCAGGGCATCCGCAGCCTCTCCGCCGACCAGGCCGCCGAGCTCGTCGGCAAGGACGCGAACTCGCACCAGACCGACCTGCTCCAGGCCATCGAGCGCGGTGTGAACCCCTCGTGGACCCTGTACGTCCAGGTCATGCCGGCCGCCGAGGCCGCGGAGTACCGCTTCAACCCGTTCGACCTCACCAAGGTGTGGCCGCACAGCGACTACCCGCTCCAGCGCGTGGGCCGCCTGGTCCTCGACCGCAACCCGGAGAACGTCTTCGCCGAGGTCGAGCAGGCCGCCTTCTCCCCGAACAACTTCGTCCCGGGCATCGGTCCCTCGCCGGACAAGATGCTCCAGGGCCGCCTCTTCGCCTACGCGGACGCCCACCGCTACCGCCTCGGTGTGAACCACACCCTGCTGCCGGTGAACGCCCCCAAGGCGACCACGGCCGAGAACTACGGCCGCGACGGCTTCATGGCCACGCGGAACGGCTCGCGCCACGACAAGAACTACGAGCCCAACTCGTACCAGGGCCCGGCACAGACCGACGCCGCGCTCTCCGCGCCGCTCGCGATCCACGGCTGGACCGGCACCCACGAGGCGCCCGCGCACACCAAGGACGACGACTTCTTCCAGGCCGGTGAGCTCTACCGCCTGATGTCCGAGGACGAGAAGGGCCGCCTGATCGCCAACATCGCCGGCGGTCTGTCCCAGGTGTCCCGCGAGGACGTCATCGAGAAGAACCTCGCGCACTTCGCCGCCGCCGACGCGGAGTACGGCAAGCGCGTGGCCGAGGCGGTCCGCGCCCTGCGCGAGGACTGATCCTCCAGCACCACCCAGACTGCGTACGGCACCTGACGGGAGGTCAGTGCCCTACGCGGTCCGGATCGCCGGCCCGGATGAGGGGTGGTCGGCGGACCGGACAAGCGTGAGGACCGCGGCGGCGTCGAGCCAGTGCGGTGGTAAGGGCTTCGGGCCCCTCTTCTTGACCTGAAAGAAGAGGACAGCCTGCACGCCCGTCGCCGCCGCCGCGGTCCTATCGCCCAGCCCCCTTCCCCTCGGGGCCCCCAGACTCCGTCCGGCGGCGCGAACGTCCTGTCGCGCCAGCCTCGTGCCGTCGGACGGGCACAACGGGAGAGCGTGGAACCAGGTTTACGGTCCTTGGTTCCACGCTCTTCTTCGTCCGTACGGAGCTCCGCTCCGCACGGCGGCGGCCAGCGCATCGTTTCTGCGGTGAAGATCCGCACCCGCTCGGAGGAGCGCACCGCGATTCTCCGCCCGTGCGCCCCGCGACCGCCGCTATCCATCGGTACATGATCAAGAACCTGATGCGCGGTCTCGCGCCGCTCGCGCTGATCCTGTCCCCGCTCGCCGTCCCCTCCCCCGCCCTCTCCGCCGGCGTCGTCCTCTTCCCCGACGCGCTCGCCGAACTCACCGAGGCCTCCGAGGACCCGGACGGCTACAAGGAGTCGGCGTTCCGCCACTGGAACCAGGGCCTGGACGCGGCGGACGGCTGCGACACCCGCTCCGAGGTCCTCATCGCCGAGGCGGAGGACGCCCCGAAGTCCGGGAAGGACTGCGCGCTGACCGGGGGCCGGTGGACCTCGTACTACGACGGCCAGAGCGTCTCCGACCCGGCCGTGCTCCGCGTCGACCACATCGTCGCGCTGGAGGAGGCCTGGCAGTCGGGGGCCTCCGGCTGGACGGCCGCCCGACGGGAGCAGTACGCCAACGACCAGGGGGCCGCCGCGACCCTCGTCGCCGTCACCGCCCGCAGCCAGAAGGAGAAGGCCGGTCGCGACCCGAGCGAGTGGGTACCGGCCGAGGACTCCCGCTACTGCCGCTACGTCGGCGACTGGGTGAGCACCAAGCTGCGCTGGGGCCTCTCCGTCGACAAGGACGAGATGGAGGCGCTCAAGCTGTTCGCCGACGGCCCGTGCGAGCAGACGGTCGTGATGCGCTCGACGGCGCCTCGGTAGGCAGTGCCTTCGGCCCGCCGGTCCTCCGGTCGGCACGGGCGAGCGCCAGGGTCACGGTGAGCGAGGCGAGCGCGAGCAGCACCATCCCGGTACGCGCTGACGTGTACTGGGCGAGAGTGCCCGCGAGCGCCGCGCTCACCCCCTGGAGGGCGAGCATCCCGGAGGTGTGCAGCCCGAGCGCGTGACCGGCCAGTTCCTCCGGCACGAGGTCCATCAGCCGTTCCTGGTGCAGGAGGCTCGCCCCGTACCCGACCGCCGAGACGGTCACCGCGAGGAGCGCGAGCGGTGGCGCCGGGTCCAGGGCGAAGAGCAGGAACGGGGCCGCGAGCAGCGCCTGGAGCGGGAAGCGGAGCCGTCCGCGCAGCCGCGCCGGTACGAAGCGGCCGACGGCGGTGTCCCCCACCAGCATCCCGAACGCCGCGAACGCGAAGAGGAGTCCGGCGCGCTCGGGGGCGTACGGCACGAAGAGCGACTCGCAGCCCACGATCAGCCCGTTGGGCAGCCACAGCGCGAGGTAGCAGCGGCGGCGGGCGGGCGAGGAGAGCAGGCGCGCGTTGGTGCGCCAGGTCTCGGCGACCGAGGCCCGGCCGGCGGCCCGGGGCGGCCGCGCCCCGAGGCCCAGTCGGGCGAGGAGCGCGGCGGCGAGGTAGAGCCCCGCGCCGACGAGGACCGTGCCGCGCGGCGAGAGCAGGGCGATCAGGACGCCGCCGGTCGCGAAGCCGCCGATCTGGCAGACGCCGACGGCCATGTTCGTCACGGAGCGGCCGAGGAGGAAGTCCTCACGGGCGAGGATCTGGTTCAGGAGGCCCTGGCGGACGCCTCCGCCGAGTGAGGCCGCGAGCCCTTCGGCGAGCAGGATCGTGAAGACCGCCCAGGTCGGCAGCCCGGGGAGCGCCAGGACGGCGGTGCCCAGGGTGAAGAAGAGCGCGATCCCGGCGAGCGCGGTACGCGGCGGCAGCCGGTCGGCCGCCGAGAGCAGGGTGGTCGCGCCGATGAGCTGGGCGAGCGAGGGCCCGAAGAGGGCCAGGGCGGAGAGGACAGGGGAGCCGGTCGCGCGGTAGACGAGGGTGGCGAGCCCGAGCCCGGCGACCGTCTGGGCGGCGGTGTGCGCGGCGCCCGTCAGGAAGAGCGGGGTGAACTCGGGGGTGCGGAAGACGTCGCGGTAGCGGGGCATGCCGGGAGTCTCGGGGGCGCCCGGCCAGGGGGATAGTGTTTCGCTCGGGGGCGAAACCGACGGGACGGAGTGGCCGCGTGGGCTGGTGGCGGATCGGTACGGACTCGCTCGCGGGCAGCCGTTTCGTCGTCTCACCGCTGGCCGAGACCGTCGCGGCGCTCAAGATCCTGCACGCGGCGGCGGGCTCCCACCCCGGCGAGCGGGCCTGGCTGGACCGGCACCTCCCCGCCTACCGGGCGCGCCTGGCGGCCGAGCCGCTCGACGGGCTGCTCGTCGGTGCCGCGATCGGGCGGACGTGGAACGCGGACTTCCTGACCCCGACGCCGCTCGGCGAGGGCGAGCGGTCCTTCGAGGAGGAGGTCGAGGCCGTTCGCGCGGCCGATCCGGTCGCCGCCGTACCGCAGTTGGCCGTCGCGCTCGGCGGTCCCGTACCGGAGCCGCTGCGCTCGGCGCGCGACCTTCCGGAGCGGCTGGCCGGGGTCCTGACGTGGGTGTGGCGGGAGACCGTGCTGCCGGAGTGGCCGCGGCGCCGGCGGATCCTCGAAGCCGATGTGGTGGCGCGCACCGCCCAGTTGGTCCGGGGTGGCTGGGCGGCGGCCCTCGACGAGCTGTGCCCGGGGAAGATGCGCTGGCTCGGCGACGGCCGGCTCCAGGTCAACTCCCGTGATTATCCGCCGCGTTCGGTCGACGGCGGCCGCCTGCTGTTCGTGCCGGTGACGGCGAACACGGGATGGGTGTCCTGGGAGGGTACGGAGCGCTTCGCGGTGGTGTACGCGTGCGCGGGAGCCCTGGCGGACGGGGCGGGGCCGGTCGTCCCGCAGGCCTTGGGCACGCTGCTCGGGGCGGCGCGCGCGGGTGTGCTCGTACGGCTCGAATCCCCCAAGTCCACCAGCCAGTTGGTGGCGCTGACCGGGCAGGGGCTCGGGTCGGTGGGCCGGCATCTGAAGGTGCTGAAGGACGCCGGGCTCGTCCAGCGGGGGCGGGCGGGGCGTTCGGTGCTGTACGGGTGGACGGAGGCGGGCGCGGTGCTGGTGCGGGCGCAGCGGCCCGACGGGTCGTGACGTGAAGCGGCCCCCGTCCCGGTGCTCCTCGGGACGGGGGCCGTGTCACGGCACCCGGGATGGGACCTGGACCGTGAGGTCTTCAGGCGTTCGGGTCCGTCAGACCTTGAGCGGCTTGATCGCGGTCGGCGCGTGGCCGGGCTCGGTCGCGAGCTCCTCGAACTCGGTGACGTCGCTCATGTCGACCGTCTTGCTCATCGCGATGTTGGTGATGCGCTCCAGGATGGCCTCGACGACGACCGGGACCTGGAACTCCACCGCGAGCTTCTTCGCCTCTTCGAGGGCCTCGCCCAGCTTGTCCGGGTCGGTGACGCGGATGGCCTTGACGCCCAGGCCCTCGGCGACCTTGACGTGGTCGACGCCGTAGACGCCGATCTCCGGGGTGTTGATGTTCTCGAACTCGAGGTTGACCTCGAAGTTGATGCCGAGGTTGCCCTGCGCCTGGCGGATCAGGCCCAGGTAGGCGTTGTTCACGAGGACGTGGACGTAGGGGACCTTGTGCTGGGCGGCGACCGCCAGCTCCTCGATCATGAACTGGAAGTCGTAGTCGCCGGAGAGGGCGACGACCGGGGTCTCCGGGTCCGCGGTGGCGACACCGATCGCGGCCGGGATGGTCCAGCCGAGCGGGCCGGCCTGGCCGCAGTTGATCCAGTGGCGCGGCTTGTAGACGTGCAGGAACTGCGCGGCCGCGATCTGGGAGAGGCCGATGGTGGTGACGTAGCGGGTCTCCGGGCCGAAGGCCTTGTTCATCTCCTCGTAGACGCGCTGCGGCTTGATCGGGATGTTGTCGAAGTTCGTGCGGCGCTGCAGCGTCGCCTTGCGCTCCTGCGCGGAAGCGGTCCAGGCGGAGAAGTCCGGGAGCTTGCCCGCGGCCTTCCACTCCTTGGCGATCTCGACGAAGAGCTCCAGCGCGGCCTTGGCGTCGGAGGCGATGCCGTAGTCCGGGGCGAAGATCTTGCCGATCTGCGTGGGCTCGATGTCGACGTGGACGAACTTGCGGCCCTTGGTGTAGGCGTCCATGTTGTAGCCGGTGTGGCGGTTGGCCCAGCGGTTGCCGATGCCCAGGACGAAGTCCGACTCCAGGAAGGTCGCGTTGCCGTAGCGGTGCGCGGTCTGGACGCCGACCATGCCGGCGGCCAGCTCGTGGTCGTCCGGGATGGTGCCCCAGCCCATCAGAGTGGAGATGACCGGGACGTTGATCAGCTCGGCGAACTCGACGAGCAGGTCGGAGGCGTCGGCGTTGAT
Source organism: Streptomyces sp. NPDC055103 (assembly GCF_053607625.1). Lineage (NCBI taxonomy): Bacteria > Bacillati > Actinomycetota > Actinomycetes > Kitasatosporales > Streptomycetaceae > Streptomyces > Streptomyces sp. NPDC055103. The sequence continues at coordinate 105,224 of NZ_JBSGTX010000001.1, read as the reverse complement.
GATGCCACCGCCGGCGACGATCAGCGGGTGCTCGGACTCCAGGAGGAAGCCGAGGGCCTTCTCGGCCTGGGCACGGCTGGCCTGCGGCTTGTAGACCGGCAGCGGCTCGTACGTCTCCGGGTCGAACTCGATCTCCGTGAGCTGGACGTCGATCGGGAGGTCGATGAGGACCGGGCCCGGACGGCCGGAGCGCATCAGGTGGAAGGCCTGCTGGAAGACGCCGGGGACCTGCGCGGCCTCCAGGACGGTCGTCGCGGCCTTGGTGACCGGCTTGGCGATCGAGGCGATGTCGACGGCCTGGAAGTCCTCCTTGTGGAGCTTCGAGACCGGGGCCTGGCCCGTGATGCAGAGGATCGGGATGGAGTCCGCGATCGCCGAGTACAGGCCGGTGATCATGTCGGTGCCGGCGGGGCCGGACGTACCGATGCAGACGCCGATGTTGCCGGCCTTGGCGCGGGTGTACCCCTCGGCCATGTGCGACGCGCCCTCGACGTGACGAGCGAGCGTGTGGCTGACGCCGCCCACGTTCTTGAGCTCGCGGTAGAAGGGGTTGATCGCCGCGCCAGGCACGCCGAACGCGTTGGTGACGCCTTCGCGCTTGAGGATCTCAACGGCCGCTGCGGCGGCGGTCATACGAGGCATGGGAGTGCTCCTGCTTCGGCCGGTCGGAGGCAAGCCCGCCCGGCGACTCGGGGAGGCCGGGAGGCTTGTTTCCGTAATGCGGAAATACTGTTCTGCTATACGGAAGCAATGTAGGTCGGCTCGCGGAGAACCGTCAAGAGAAGTCCGCCCCACGGGATCAGCGAAGTGGCCGAACTCCCTCCCCCGAGGTGGCCGATGGGTGGACGATGGGCTCGGAACGACAGGGGGTAGGGGTTGTGGGTGAGTCGGTACCGGTGCGCTGCCCGGAGTGCCAGCGGACGCAGGCGTACGCGGCGCCGGTCTTTCCCTGCGCGTGCGGGAGCCCGGTGGCCCCGCCGGTGACGGCGGGCGTGACGGCGGAGCGGATCACGCACCGCAACTGGACGGACGAGTGGGTCACCGTCCGCTGCGGCGCCTGTGGCCGCGAGGACGACTGGCCCCACCCCGAGCTCGGCTGCGCCTGCGGGACGGTCCTCCGGGTCCCGGTCCAGCCGGTGGGCACGGAGCCGGGCGCGAGCGGGGCGGGCGGCGGGGGCCGTGGGGCGGGGGCGGCGCGACCGGCAGAGGGCCGCGGTCAGGCGCCGGCTGCGGCCGGTGACCCGATCCCGACGCCGCAGGCGCCGACTCCGACGCGGGCGTCGACGCCGACTCCGGCTCCACAGACTCCTTCTTCACCGGCGGCATCCTCGGCCTCTTCCGCTTCCTCCTCCCCCTCCCCTTCTCCTTCCCCCTCCCCTCCCCCTTCCGGTTCTCCGTCGCCCGCCTCCGGCCGGGGGGTCGGCTCGACCTCCGGTACGCCGTCCGGTACGCCGTCGGGGACCGACCCGCGCGGCCAGGGCGCGGCACCCCGTGACCCCGGCGTTCCGGGGCTCACGCCGCCGACGGCCGCCGGCGAGACCTTCGGCGCCCGGACGGAAGGGGCGCCCGTCCACCCCGGTGCGAGCGGAGCCGGCGGGCCGGCCGGACCCCGGGCGTTCGAATCCGGCTCGGAGTGGTTCGGTACGGGACCCACCGGCCAGGACGACGGCGCTCCTGGCGGCCAGGACGTCCCTCCCGGGGCGCGCACCCACCGCACGTTCGCCGAGCGGTACCCCGCGCACATCCCGCTGCCGCCCACGGCCCCACGCCCGGAACCGGTGCGGGGTGCCTTCCGACCGGTGACGATCCGGACCGCACGGGACGCGGTGGCCGCTGCCGCCGGATATCTGCGCTGGCTCGGATTCCGGGACGTGGTCCAGCCCGAGGACCACCCCACCTCCGGCGTGGACCTGCGGGCGCCGGGGCTCGTCGCCCAGGTGGATCCGAGCACGCGGCCCGCCGGGCTGCGGGCCGTCGAGTGCCTCTGGCTCAACGGACTGAGCACCCCCTCGACGAGCGTGAGCGTCTTCTTCTCGCTCGCCGGCTACACCCCGGAGGCGCGTCAGCGCGCCGCCGAGATCGGCCTCCCGCTCTTCGTCCTCGATCTGACGGGCACCCCGCAGCCCGTCAACCTCGCCGCCGACGAGCTGGCATCCGGCGGTGCCTGACCCACGCGCCGCACGTCACCCCCGCACGCCCGACCCACCGCCCCACGCCCGCGGCACCCCGCCCACCTCACCGCCGCACACCGCCGCCACCCCGCCCACAACACCTCGCCATGCGAAACCGGCCATTCACGCGTGACGATCACGCTCCCCCGGGCACAACACCCTCGGGGGTGGCGTCATGTCGACGGCGATGTGGTGGTTCATCGGGGTGGCCTGCGCGGAACTGGCGCTCGCCACGGTGCTGTTGCGAACCCGCAGCCAGGAAAGGGAACCGTGGCCCACGGGCGGCGAGCCGCCGCCGCAGGCCCTCGCGCTGCTGCGGGGAGGGCGCCGGGCGGCCGTCACGGTCGCGCTCGTGGCGCTGCACCAGCGCGGGGCGGTCGCCGCGGGCCGCAAACGTACGATTCGGGCCAACGGCGGTCCTGGCCGCACCCGTGACCCCGTACAGCTCGGCGTGCACGGGGCGCTGCACCGGGCGCTGGCGCTGCGGGACCTGACCCTGCGCCCCGAGGCGCGACGAGCCGTGGACGCCCTGCGGGGCGAGCTCGGCCGGGCCGGTCTGCTGCGGCCGCCCGCCCGGCTGCGGGCCGCGCGCGTACTGCTCGCCTGCGTACCGCTGACGGTCGCCGCCGGGCTGCTCGCCACCTGGGCGCGCCCCGGGCGCGGCGGTGCGGGACTCGTCGTGGTCGTGGCGGTCGCCCTGCCGCCGGTCATCGCCGCGGTGGCGCTGCTGCGCCTGCCGCCGGCCACGCGGGCCGCGCGGCGCCTGCTCGCCGGCCTGCGGGAGCGGCATCCGCTGCCGGCCCACCGGCGGGAGGTGACGGACGGGCGTCTCGTGCAGTTGTACGTGGCGCTGTACGGGGATCCCGCGCTGGCCCTGTTCCTGCCCCGCTTCTCCCGGGACGGCGGCCTGCTCGACCGCCCGCGCGAGGCGGACGAGAACCGGCCGCCCCCGGAGCCGGGTGGGGGGACGGGCCGCACCGCTCCCTGACGTCGCGCCATACTGGCGTATGCGCATCAGAGCGGCCGCTCCGGCCGAACTCCCGCTGCTCCAGGACATCGAACGGGCGGCGGGCGAGCCGTTCCGTTCTCTCGGCATGGCGGCGATCGCCGACGACGACCCCCTGCCCCTGGACGTCCTGGAGGCGTACCGCTGCGAGGGCCGGGCCTGGGTGGCGGTGGACGCGGCCGACCGGCCGGTCGCCTATCTGCTCGCCGACACGATCGACGGCTCCGCCCACATCGAGCAGGTGTCGGTGCACCCGGACGCCGCCCGCCGGGGCGTCGGACGCGAGCTGATCGAGCACCTGGCGGCGGCCGCCAGGGAGCAGGGCCTGGCGGCCCTGACCCTGACGACGTTCACCGAGGTCCCGTGGAACGCGCCGTACTACACCCGGCTCGGCTTCCGCCCGCTCACCGAATCGGACCCGGCGCTCACGGACGGTCTGCGCGCGATCAGCCGCGCGGAGGCGGACCACGGCCTCTCGGTCTGGCCCCGGGTGTGCATGCGCCGAGAGGTCTGCTGAAGCGGGCCGGTCAGTCGGTCCCGTACCGCCGGCGCAGCTCCACCTTCCGCACCTTGCCGCTGACCGTCATGGGGAACTCGGCGAGGATCTCCACCCTGCGCGGGATCTTGTAGTGGGCGAGGCGGTCGCGGCAGAAGGCGGTGAGCTCCTCCAGGCCCGGCGGGTCGGCCGGGTCGCGGGGAATCACGCAGGCCAGGATCTCCTCGCCGTACCGCGCGTCGGGCACGCCGACGACCTGGACGTCGGCGATCTTGGGGTGCGCGTAGAGGAACTCCTCGATCTCGCGCGGGTACACGTTCTCGCCGCCCCGGATGATCATGTCCTTGATGCGGCCGACGATCTGGACGTAGCCGTCGTCCCGCATCACCGCCAGGTCCCCGGTGTGCATCCAGCGGCCCGCGTCGATCACCTCGGCGGTCCTCTCCGGCTCGTCCCAGTAGCCGAGCATCACGCTGTAGCCGCGGGTGCACAGCTCGCCGGCCGTGCCGCGCTCCACGGTCAGCCCGGTCACCGGGTCGACGACCTTGACCTCGACGTGCGGCAGGACGCGGCCGACGGTGCCGGTGCGGCGCTCCAGGTCGTCGTCGCGGCGGGTCTGGGTGGAGACGGGCGAGGTCTCGGTCATGCCGTAACAGATCGACACCTCCGCCATGTTCATCTCGGCGACGACCCGCTTCATCACCTCCACCGGGCACGGCGAACCGGCCATGATCCCGGTGCGGAGGGTGGAGAGGTCGTACGTGGCGAAGTCGGGGAGGCCCAGCTCGGCGATGAACATCGTCGGCACCCCGTACAGCGAGGTGCAGCGCTCGTCCTGCACGGCGCGGAGGGTGGCGGCGGGATCGAAGGAGGGCGCGGGGATCACCATGCAGGCGCCGTGCGAGGTGGCCGCCAGATTGCCCATCACCATGCCGAAGCAGTGGTAGAAGGGAACGGGGATGCAGATCCTGTCCTGCTCGCTGTAGGCGACCATCTCCCCGACGAAGTAACCGTTGTTGAGGATGTTGTGGTGGGAGAGGGTGGCTCCCTTCGGGAAGCCGGTCGTCCCCGAGGTGTACTGGATGTTGACCGGCTCGTCGCAGGCGAGGGGCTCGGGGCGCAGGTCTCCCGCCGTACGGTCGAGGAAGGCGTCCCAGCCGGGGTCCCCGAAGTGCATGACCTCCCTCAACTCCGCGCACTCCTGCCGCACTTCCTCGACCATGGCACGGTAGTCGCTCGACTTGTGGGTGAGCGTGGCGAAGAGGAGGGAGATGCCCGCCTGGTTCAGGACGTACGCCAACTCGTGCGCCCGGTAGGCGGGGTTGATGGTGACCATGACCGCGCCGATGCGGGCGGTGGCGTACTGGACGAGGACCCACTCGGGGCAGTTCACCGCCCAGACGCCGACCCGGTCGCCCTTGCGGACGCCGCTGCCGAGCAGCGCGTCGGCCAACCGTGCGATGTCGGCGCCGAGTTGAGCGTAGGTCCAGCGCCGGCCGCTGGGGACGTCGACGAGCGCCTCCCGGTCGGGCCAGGTGGCGACGGCGCGGTCGAGGTTGGCGCCGACGGTGTCGCCGAGGAGGGCCGTGCCGGACACTCCGTGCGCGTACGAGAGCGGCTGGGGCGCCGTCGTCATCGCAGCTCTCCTTCCGCGTACTCCTTGCCGCCGCCCTCGGCGGTGAGCCGGCGCAGTTCCACGCGCCGGATCTTGCCGGAGACCGTCTTGGGCAGTTCGGCGAACTCGATGCGACGGATCCGCTTGTACGGGGCGAGGACCGCCCGCGAGTGGTCGAAGAGGACCTTCGCGGTCTCCGCGTCCGGCTCCCAGCCCGCCGCGAGGACGACGTACGCCTTGGGGACGGCGAGCCGCAGCGGGTCGGGGGCGGGGACGACGGCCGCCTCGGCGACGGCCTCGTGCTCCAGGAGCGCGCTCTCCAGCTCGAAGGGGCTGATCTTGTAGTCGGAGGCCTTGAAGACGTCGTCGGCCCGTCCGATGTACGTGATGTACCCGTCCTCGTCCCGCGAGCCGATGTCGCCGGTGCGGTAGTAGCCGCCTGCCATCGCCTCGGCCGTACGCTCCGGGTCGCCGTGGTAACCGGTCATCAGGCCCACCGGGTTGACCGACAGGTCGAGACAGATCTCGCCCTCCTCGACGTCCGCCCGGCCGCTCACCGGATCGACGAGCGTGACGCGGAAGCCGGGGCTCGGGCGTCCCATGGAGCCCTCCTTGAGCCGCTGGCCCGGGCTGTTGGAGACCTGCACGGCCGTCTCCGTCTGGCCGAAGCCGTCCCGGATGGTGACGCCCCAGGCGCGCCGCACCGACTCGATGACCTCGGGGTTGAGGGGTTCGCCGGCGGCGACGACCTCACGCGGCGGCGTCGCCAGCCGGCTGAGGTCGGCCTGGATCAGCATCCGCCACACGGTCGGCGGGGCGCAGAAGCTGGTGACGCCGTACCGGTCCATCTCGCTCATCAGGCGGGCCGGGTCGAAGCGCGTGTAGTTGTGGATGAAGACGGTCGCCTCCGCGTTCCACGGGGCGAAGAGGTTGGACCAGGCGTGCTTGGCCCAGCCGGGCGAGGAGATGTTGAGGTGCACGTCCCCGGGCTTGAGGCCGATCCAGTACATCGTCGCGAGGTGGCCGACCGGGTACGAGGTGTGGGTCTGCTCGACGAGCTTCGGGCGGGCTGTCGTGCCGGACGTGAAGTACAGCATCAGTGTGTCCTCGGCGAGGGTCACGCCGTCGGGCTCGAAGTCGGCGGACTCCCGGTCGGCGAGCTCGTAACCGAGCCAGCTCACCCCGTCGCCGCCGATCGCGATGCGGGTGTAGTCGCCGGGGACGTCGTCGAACTTGGCGGTGTCCTCGGCGCGCACGACGACATGGCGGGCGCGGCCCCGCTCGACGCGGTCGCGAAGGTCGGCGGGACCGAGGAGCGGCGTGGCGGGGATGACGACGGCGCGCAGCTTCATCGCGGCGAGCATGGTCTCCCACAGCTCGGTCTGGTTGCCGAGCATGACGATGATCCGGTCGCCGGCGCGGACGCCCTGGGCGCGCAGCCAGTTGGCGACGCGGTTGGAGCGCTCGGACATCTCGGCGAAGCTGACCTTCGCCTCGGAACCGTCCTCCTCGACGATGTGCAGGGCGGTTCTGTCGTTGCCGGCGGCGATGACGTCGAACCATTCGAGCGCCCAGTTGAAACGGTCCGGCCGGGGCCAGTCGAAGCCCTCGTAGGCCGTCTGGTAGTCCTCGCGATGGTGGAGCAGGAAGTCCCGGGCGGCCCGGAACCTCTCCGTCGCGCTGGCCGCGCTCGCTGCCGTCATGTGTCCTCCTCGTTGCGGGACCGGTCCAGGACATCGTGTAATCGGTGACCCAGGTGTCACTACCCCCGTTCGGGGGTGAACCAGCCGACCAGCCAACGGACGACGGGGAGAGAACGGTGCGCGAGCACGTCGAATCGGTGGAGCTGCGCGGCGGGCTGCTGCGGCTGCGCCGCACCACCGGTCTCCCGGTCGTCTTCGGAGGGCTGTTCCAGGACGGCCGCGCGCTGCGGATCGCCGAGCTGAACGGTGCGGTGACCCTGGCCCTGCGCGGGCTCGCGGTCTCGGCCGGCTCGGGCCTCGGCGGCAAGTGCCTGGCCCTCTCGCGGCCGTGCGCGGTGACGGACTACCCCGCGGCCCGGCACATCACGCACGAGTACGACGTGCCGGTCTCCGCGGAGGGGCTGCGCTCGGTGATCGCGGTGCCGGTCGTGGTCCGCCGCCAGGTGCGTGGGGTGATGTACGGGGCGCTGCGCGACGCGCTGCCGATCGGCGAGCGGGTCTTCGACGCGGCGGTGGCGGCGGCCCGGGACGTGGAGCAGGCACTCGCGGTACGGGACGAGGTCCGTCAGCTGCTGGCCCCGCCGCCCTCGGTACCGTCCTGGGAGGAGGTGCGGGAGGCACACGGTGAGCTGCGCGCGCTCGCTCCGCGGGTGGCGGATCCGGAGCTGCGGGAGCGGCTGCTCGCTGTGTGCGGGCGCCTGGAGTCGGCGGCCTCGGCGACGGCCGCCGCCGGACCGCCCGTACCGGGGGTGTCGCTGACCCCGCGCGAGACGGACGTCCTGGCCGCGGTGGCCTCGGGGGCGACGAACGCGGCGGCCGGGGCACGGCTCGGGCTGCGACCGGAGACGGTGAAGGGCTACCTGCGCTCGGCGATGCGGAAGCTGGGCGCGCACACCCGCCTGGAGGCGGTGGTGGCGGCCCGCCGGGCGGGGGCGCTGCCGTAACTCGCCTCCCTCCCCCGTCTCAGCGGTCCGCGACCTCCTTGTGCACGATGTCGTACGGGGTGCCGGCCGGCGTCATGATCCGCAGCGTCCGCTCGGCCTCGGCGGCGAGCTCGGCGCGCTGGGCGCGGGACACCGGAGCGAAGGGCTCGATGGTGAGCGTGGTGCGGTGCGTGCCGTCCTTCGTCCCGTCGAGGTGCCAGAGCCCGGCGAGGAGGCCGTCGAGGAGGAAGACGGAGAAGGCGCGGTTGCCCTGCCAGGTGCGGGAACGGTCCGCGGGCGTGACGACCCGGGTGCGGTCGGCGTGCGACAAGAGCAGGTTGTCGAACTCGGGCAGGAAGCGGGGCGGGGCGGGGGTGTCCTCGTCGGGGCGGGGCGCGTCGGGAAGGTCGAAGAGCTCGGTGCCGCGCTCGTCCTGGAAGACGAGCAGCCGGGGCCGGAGGCGCTCGAAGGCCTCGCGGAGGCGGGTCAGGCCGCACCAGGTCTGCATGTCCTTGACGGAGGCGGGCCCGAAGGTGCCGAGGTAGCGCAGCACGGTCTCGTCGGCGTCGGCGGTGGCCGCCGGGACGGCGTCCCCGAACCAGACGTCGGTGGTCGTGAGGGCGACCTGCCCGCCGCGGCCCCACAGGCCGCGCGGGGTGACCTGGACCAGCGGGAGGAGACAGCGGGCGGCGAGGGAGAGGGACTGCGGGTCGGCGTGGGGCCACTCCTTGAGGAGCTCGTCGCGGAGCTGCTTGGGGGTACGGGGCCGGTCCTCGACCAGCGCGCGGGAGAGCCCGGCGAGCCGCTCCAGGTCGACGCCGTCGAGCCCCTTGCGGCCGACGAAGGCGGCGAGCTCCCGGTCGATGGCCCCGGGCTGCACGAACCGGCGCAGGGCGACGGCGTCCCGGGCGGTGTGGGTGTGGACGGTGGAGCGCATGGTCACGATGCGGGCGACGGCGTGGGACTCCATGAGCGCGGACAGCTGCTCGGGCCGGAATCCGTCGAGGCGGGCGGCGAGCGCGTAGTACGGCGGCTTGGTGTTCTGCGCCTGGAGGCCGAGCAGATGGGCGACGGCGTCCTCGACGCCGAGCGGGACGCGGCGGAGAAGCAGCTGACGGTCGAGGGTGGCGCGGTTCAGGGCGCGGTGGCTGAGGACCGGGTGCTTCGTCGTGGAGGCCATACGAGGACGCTACCGACCCTTGCGGACAGATCCGGTCCGCAAGACCGAAGCGAAAGCCGAGCCGCCGCGACACCCCGCAGATATCATGCCAAAGTGCCACACCACTCACATCCCCGCACCCGCTCCCCGACGCTCACAGGAGGCGAAGGCCCGTGTCCGACCGCCGTCCCCGCGCGGCCTGGCGCCGCCACCCGGAACCGCCGCCCGGCCCCGCGTCGGAGCCGCACCCCACCGACCGGCCGAGCGTGGTGCAGGCGAGCCTCTACCGCGACGGGCGGCGGGTCTCCTCCCCCGCCACGCTCGCGGACACGTTCCGCCAGCTGCGCGAGCACCCCGACGGCACGGCGTGGATCGGCCTGCAACGCCCGACCGAGGCGGAACTCCACTCCCTGGCGGCGGAGTTCGACCTGCACGAACTCGCGGTGGAAGACGCGCTGGAGGCCCACCAGCGCCCCAAGCTGGAGCGGTACGGGGACACGCTCTTCGTCGTGCTGCGCGCCGCGCGCTACCTCGACGCCCAGGAGGAGGTCGAGTTCGGCGAGCTCCACATCTTCGTGGGCCCGGACTTCCTCATCACGGTCCGCCACGGCGCCGCCCCGGACCTCTCCACGGTCCGCCGCCGCATGGAGGAGAACCCCGACCTCCTGGCCCTGGGCCCGGAGGCGGTGCTGTACGCGATCCTGGACGCGGTGGTCGACGGCTACGCCCCGGTGGTGGCGGGCGTCCAGAACGACATCGACGAGATCGAGACGGAGGTCTTCGGCGGCGACCCGGCGGTCTCCCGCCGCATCTACGAACTCTCCCGCGAGATGGTCGAGTTCCAACGGGCCACACGCCCCCTGGTGGGCATGCTCCACGGCCTGATGGCGGGCTTCGCCAAGTACGGCACGGACGAGGAACTCCAGCGCTACCTCCGCGACGTCGCCGACCACGTCACGCACACCAGCGAACGCGTCGACGGCTTCCGCCAGGCCCTGACGGACATCCTCACGGTCAACGCGACCCTGGTCACCCAACAACAGAACGCGGAGATGCGCGCGTTGGCGGAAGCCGGCTTCGAACAGAATGAGGAGATCAAGAAGATCTCCTCATGGGCCGCCATCTTGTTTGCACCCACGTTGGTGGGAACGATCTACGGCATGAACTTCATCGCGATGCCGGAGCTGGACTGGGCTTTCGGCTACCCGTTCGCGATTCTGCTGATGGCAGCGGTGTGCACAGGCCTGTACTTCATCTTCAAGAAGCGCGACTGGCTGTAGACAGCGAGCCGGATCCGCCGATCGACTTCGCAGTCGCGAACGATACGGAGGGCTCATTTCGAGGCCCTGGGGAGAATCTGGGGAGAATGCGCGGCGCTGGGGAGCGAGCGACTACCTCCCCCGCCTGCGGTTCCATGCCTCGTGTCGCGGGTTTCCGGACGTCGAGCCGCCATCGCGACAGTCACTGAGAGTGGCGAATCCGGCCACACCAGCGGCCGTCGGTGCGTGTGGTCGCAGAACGAAAGCGGGTGGCACAGCGTCTGCTGTGCCACCCGCTTCTCACGCAAGGGCGAAGTGTTCAGGGACGTACTCTGGGACCACCCCAAGCAACCTATCGACGGCTGCGCGGCCCTTACCGCCAGCCTCGGGCATGAAGTGCGCGTAGTGGTCGAGGGTGATGGTCGGGCTGGAGTGGCCCAGCCAGCGGGCGAGGGTGACGACGGACTCGCCGGCCTCGAGGATGATCGAGGCGTAAGTGTGGCGCAGCACGTGAAAGCCGTCCTTGCGGGACGCCTTCCAGCCCTGCCCCTTCTCCCGCATGGGGATGACGCCGGCCTTCGCGAGGGCAGGCTTCCAGACCTCGACGTTGAAGATGTTGGCGCGGATTGCGTTGCCGTACGTGGTGGTCAGGATGAGCGGGAAGGACTGCTTCTCCCGCTCGGGCTCCGGACCGCCCCAGGGCAGCTCGACCTCGACAGCTGGGTGCTGGAGGAAGTAGGAGGCCAACTCGGCGGCGACCGATCGGGGCATGTCGACGACGCGCGTCCTTCCGCCCTTGGGCAGGGTGAAGAACAGCCGACCACTGAGGAGTTGGACTTGACGGCGCACGCGGATGACGCCGCGCTCGAAGTCGATGTCGCGGGGCGAGAGTCCGAAGACTTCGCCTTGGCGGAGCCCGCACCCCAGGGCGATGGCGACTGTGATCCGGTAGCGCGGATTGATGACGTCCCGTACCCGCTGGGCGGTCTGCAGTGGCCAAGCCTCGCGCTGGTCCTCGGGCGCCTTGGGCCAGCGCACCGACTTGGCGCGCATGGGGTTGCGGACGAGTCGCTTGTCGTCGATCGCCGTCTCGAAGATGTTCGACAGGGTGGTGAGGATCTGCCGCGCGTAGCGAGGCGCACATTCCCCTTCGAGTGCCGCGATGTACCCCCGAAGGACGGTCGCGGAGATGTCCCTCAGCGCCACCTCCCCGAGGTGGGGAAGGACGTGGAGGCGCACACGCTCGTCGACGCGCTTGATCGTGCCTGGCGCACCCCGCACGCCCTTCTGCCAGTAGCGGGTGACATAGTCGGCGACGGTGATGGAACCATCGCGAGGGTCGACGAACTCGCCCCGTTCGCTGTCGGTGCCAGCCCTGCGCAGCCACGCCTTGGCATCCTCCAGGGTGTCGAACGACATGTCCCGGACGCCGGGGATTCCGGAGACTCGGTAGCGGGTGCCCTTCCCGTAGCGGGCGGTGCGCTCCCGTTTGCCGGTGACGGGGTCCTTCTTCTTGTTGATCCAGCGGTCTTCTATGTAGCCGGCCAAGTATTTCCTTGCAGTAGGGGATCGGGAGCCGTCGGCCTGGCGGCGTCAGGCGGTGGCTGACGAGCCAGCGCGGCGCTGCGGCGCAACACTCAAGGGGTTCAGGGCGGGGTTGGAGCGCGAGTCCGCCTGCTCCTGCTCGCGTACCCAGGCGTCAAGGGAATCGAGCCTGTACGTCACACGCCCACGGGGACCCATGCGGAAACTCGGCGGCCCCTGGCGGCGGTGCCGCCAGACGTACAGCGTGCGGGGCGACAGGCCGAGGTACGCGGCGGCGTCCCCAACGGTCAGGAACGCCTTACGGACAGCACTGTTAGGGGTACCAGTGGTGGCGTAGGCCGTCATCAGACGTGTAGGCATGGGAGGTCCTCCAAGGGACATGAGAGCCGTGGACAGTTGGTGCATGTGACGCCGGGCGTGCGGCGCAGGGTGACGGCGCATACGAACCGTTCTGGATCCAGAGACCGGTGCCCGGCTGCTCGTCGCACTTGCCTCTCTTGCTCACGCCACACCACCGCCAAGGAACAGGGCGATCGGGCTCGCATCTGACGTGATCACCGTCAGGTGAACGCCAGAGGGGGCACGGCCGAACGGCCAGATGCCCTGCTTTTGGGTAGGAGTATCGCGACAAGACGCATTGGGGACTTCCTCATTCGTGACGCCGCGCCCGCCGCGGTCTTCCGTGGAGGCGCACTGTGAATAATTCTCTCGCCGCACTCGGACGAACGCGGTCTCCCGAAAGGAAGCGGCGGGAGGCCCACGCAGGCACGAGGACAGAGCCGTCCGCTCCAGGTCCACCGCCAAGCAGCCGGTGCGAACGAGGTCTATGGTCCAGAGAATCCCCGGTTAGGCTAACCGGGGATCATGGGGTATGTTCACGCCCGCAGATGCGCCGAACCTCGCACCCTGCCTTCTATGCGCCTCACCGAATGAAGCCAGGCGATACCCCCGGGCTGCAGCGGATCCAGTGTCATCGGCAAGCGCCAGGCGCCCGCCCTCAGTCAACCGGTGGAGACTTCGAGCATCACGCTCTGGAAGGCTGGCGGCTCGGGCCACACCCCTTGCCCCCGTTTCGGAGTGCGCAGCCACGTGAGCAAGCACTAGACGATCTTTGCGGTAGTCGCTCTGCGAGTTGCTCGCCAGGCAGTTCGGCCGCACAGGCGCACAGGCGCACAAGCAGAGTGCGGTCGACAGGACCCCGTAATCGCCATCGCCGCGCTGCCGTGCGGTTCTCGGCGTTCCTGGCTCCGAGTACGAACAGGCTAGGAGCGGTGAACGGGGTGGATCGGATAGAGGCTTTGGCAGATGATCTCCTTCAGTTCGGGATCCATCTATGCATCAACCCGTGGACACGGCGCACCCCAGGTGGATCCAAAGTTTTTCGGGACGCTGTACGTTGACATGCTTTCGGAGAGACTTCCAGCCTTGGAAAGAAATGTCATGTCTGCCGTGGGCGAATGCGCCCTACGCGATGCATCGGCAGTGTTGTCCTTACGGAAAGAACGACCCCCGGCTCTCCCCAAATTGCACCAGCGGACATGGCATGCCGGGGTGCGACCCCGCGCACCTGCTCGGCCACAGCTGGAATTCCAAAGGCCATGAGGCCTCGCACGCACTCACCTCATGCACGGTAAAAGACCTCACACGCAGACCGTCACAAGATCTCCGGCCGTAGTACCGCTATCTCTCCTCGCCCCAACCCCTGGTGTCGCCTGGCGGTCCGTGGGCGGCGGTCTGGAACACCTACGCGCGTACCGTCACACTCGTGTAGATGAAGATGGGGAGTCCATCGCACCTGCCCCGCGTTCCGTGTCGCGCTCACCCCCCGTAAGACGACGGTGGGGCTCGGTCGGCGCCCCGCGAAGCCGGCCGCGGGTACTGTTCTGTTGTCGCAGCAGAACAGGAGCCGGTATGCACGCTCTGCCCTCGGAACACATCGGTAGGCGAATCGCGCGCCTCCGCAAGGCGCACGGCCTCACCCAGAAGCAACTGTGCGAGATCGCTCCGTCGATCTCGTACAGCACCCTGACCAAGACCGAGCAGGGCGTCCTCCCTGCGACCCCCGCGCTGATCGCCATGACCGCGAAGGCCCTACGGATCCCTGTAGCGCAGATCACCGGCCAGCCCTACGAGGATGCTCTGCGGGCCGACGAGGTCGACGTACTGATTCGGCCGATCCGCGAGGCCCTCGACTGTTTCGACATCGGTCCGGACTCCGACCTCCCTCCCCGCACCACAGCGGTACTCCATGCCGAAGCCGAAGAGTTGTGCGCGGCCGTACGGGCTGGCGAGATCAAGCACGCGGCCACGCGTGTGGCCGGGCTGATCGAGGAAGCGACCGCCGCAGCCCACACCAACGGGACCAGCGAGAACTGGGCGAATCTCGCGAGTCTCTATCGCACGGCGTACGACGTGGCGACCAAGCTCGGCTACGCGGATCTGGCCCAACTCTCCATCGCACGACTGGAATGGGCCGCGGAGAAGGGATCGAACCCGATCCTCGGCGGCATGGCCCACTACCTGCGCTCGCTCACGTACCTCCGCGAAGGAAACTTCCGGACCGGACAGCGGCTCATCACGATGGGCCTCGGCCGACTGGACCAGGCCGACGAGGTCCGAGAGCGAAATGTCGTGATCGGACAGCTCCACCTTGGGGCATCCGTAATGGCCGGCCGCGCTCGCAACAGCGAGTTGGCGCACGAGCACCTCGCCGAGGCTGAGCAGATCGCCAGCCAGACTGGGGAAGCGGTCAAGGTCCACTGGCTCGCTTTCGGCCAGACCAACGTGCAGGTGCACCGAGTCGCGGTGCTGGCCGAACTGGACAAGTACGCCAAGGCAGTTCAGGCGTCTCGGAGCATCGTCATCCCCAAGGACTGGCCGAAGTCTCGCACCAGTCACCATTTCGCCGAAGTCGCCAGAGCCCAGCTCTGGACGGGGCAGCTCGATGGGGCCTTCGAGAACCTGGTGAAGGCGCGCAAGGTTGCCCCACAGCAGGCCAAGCACCACCCGACCGTCCGTGAGACATACGCCGGGCTGGAGGCTGCCCACCGCCGGCTGCCCGACAGCTTCCTGTCGTACGGCACCTGGTTGGGCGTCCCGACCTCCTGACATGACAAGCAGTCAAGCTCTGGCCCTAGCTATCACGAAGCCGTGATAGTTAGGGCCTTGTCGTGGGTCCACCATGTCGTCAACCGCCCTTCCGACATGGAGCCGACCATGACGACGAAGCCCCGATTCACGGACCAGCAGCGCGCCCGTCGAAGCGAGATCGCTGCTGCCGCAGCCGGATTCCCGACCCCGGCGCCCACCTATCCCCCGGCGCTCCCGCCCGTCGCTTCGAAAGCGACGGAAGCGGGGACGCCGTGAACGTCACGTCCCCGGCCCTGGCACGGGCGATGCTGGACGGGAGCTTCGAGCTCCCGTCACTCAAGCGCCACGCCTCTTCGGAGCCCGAGGCCGTACGCGGGTGGCCCCGGCGAATGCGTCTCGCGGCTGTGGAGGTGCTGCGCGACTGGGGCCTTGCTGACCTCGCGGACGACGTTCAACTGGTCGTCTCGGAGCTCGCCACGAATGCGGTGCTCCACACAACGGCCTCTGAAGCCACCGTCCGGCTCCGTCGACACGAGTCGGCGTTACGGGTCGAGGTCGAGGCGACAGGTTCGAGTCGCAGGGCACCGGAGGACGCCCGCTCCGACGAGGAGCGCGGCCGGGGGCTGCTGATCGTCAAGAAGCTCGCCATCCGCTGGGGTACGAACTCGGATGGAAGCCTGGTGTGGTGCGAGATCGGCTTCCAGCCGGCCGCCCGGGAACTACCTTCCCAGCAGGCGCTGACGTTCCTCCGTACGGAGCTGCCGCCGAACGTCGACGCAGCACTTCGGCAGGCGAGGGCGTTCGTACGCAGCACGGCCACAGCGTTGGGATGGCGAGGAGACGTCGAGTCTGCGGCACACACCGCCGCCGCCCTGACTCGAAACTCGGCCGACCGCACCGCGACGTCGTTCTGGCTCGGGCTCGCCGTGGACCAGAAGGGCAGCCTGATCATCGAGATCGAGGACGACCAGCGCGCCTTCGACGGCGCCGACCACGTGGCACGGCTCCTCAGCTTCGTGACGGGCGCCCACGTCTCCTGGAACCCGACCGCCGAGGGCAGGGCCGTGCGTGCCGCTCTGCCGGTGCAGCAGGTCGAGCGGGTCGGGGGCGCCGCGTGAAACTCGTACTGCGGGATGCCGCCTCCCAGCAAGTCTTCCCCATCGACCCTACGCGCGAGAGCATCACGGCCTCGGTCGCCCCGGTCGGAGGCTTCTCGGCCGGCACGGACGTGCTCCTGCGCCTGCGGGCCGCCCTCGACCCACACGCCGAGGTATACGCCCTCCTCGACCAGCTCGACGACACGCTGCCGGAAGACGAGCTCCGCCGGTACGCCGAGGAGCTGGGCACGGTGCTGCTTCGGCTCGCGGACGTCGCGCGGGGGAAGGACATGCCGGCCGCCGTAATCGCCGCTCTGCTAGAGCTGGCCACCGAACCCCTCCCTTCCGCCCGTGGGCTGATGGCACTGCTGCGCCGACCGCCGTCCGCTCGCGGCTTGCTCACCCGTCGTACCGCCGCGACGATACGCGTCCTCGACCTCGTCGACCCTTAGACCGTCCTCCCCGTCGCTTGCTCGTCACAAGGCGCGGCGGGAAGGACCTCCAGTCGGCCCCCTGCAGGCCGGTCCCGATCCAAACCCGGCCCGCAGAAGGCGGCGCACCGTACTTCGCACACCCCGGCAGCGGCCTTACTGCGAGCTGCGGCCGGCCCCAACTCCCGACCACATCCCTGCCCACTCGTGAGGACACCTGTCGTGACCATCACCCGGCTCCCGGAGTACTGGGACCACGTCTACAGCCAGCCGATCGGCTGGCAGCCGGTTACCGAGGAAGAGGTCTTCCGCTTCCAAGACCGCACCGGTGCCGCGCCGGGACAGGTGGCCATGGACATCGGCACCGGCCGGGGTGACTTCGCGTGCCGACTGTCCCGGCTCGGGCTGTTGACCACTGGCTACGACCACTCCCAGGTGGCGATCGACTACGCCCGGAAGGTCCACGGACAGCACGGCGGCACCCTGGCGTTCCGCCGCCACGACTTCGACGTCGATCCCATCCCCCGCCACCTCGCGCCCGACAGCATCGACATCGTCACCTGCCGCCTGACGCTTCCGTACCTGGACCGCGAGCGGTTCATCGCCGACGTACGGCGGTGGCTCCGCCGTGACGGCGTGCTGCACATGACCACAGACGTCATCGAGAAGCAGCCCGACGGGGCACGACGCGGCCTGTCCGAGGACGTGATCAAGGGTCTCGCCCACGGTTGGGCCTCGTACGAGCGGTACGACCTCGACCCCGACGGGGTGATCACCGCCGTGGCCCTCCGCGGCCCCTACGGCTGACCCGGCCTCGCTCCCGAATACAACACCCCTAAGCCGCCCTCCGCCACGCCGGCCGTGATCGCCAGTCCCCCGCTGGAATCGAACGGACGTGGCGGAGGGCTCCATCCCCATCACCGTGAGGAGGACACCGATGACCCCGTTCGGAACGGCCCTGATCAGCGTGTTCGTACTCATCCCGGTGGTAGGACCCCATCTTTCCGGCCGATGTGCGGCCTTCCAACGAGCGGTGAGGGCAGTGAACGACGAAACCCTTGAGCCCGTGGCCGAACCGGCGGTCACGCCCAGCGCCGACTTCGACCGACTCCAGCACGCCCTGCGCGACGCGGACGGCGATCACATCGCCAGCATCGCCGCCGACCGCACGGTCTACGTGGCCTCGTTCGGCGGTCCGGTGCCGGTGGCTGACGGGATCCATACCCACCAGAAGGACGCCGACGTTGCAGTGCAGGCCGTGCTCGCCGACGCCGGGATCCCCGCCAAGGTCTCACTCCGCGACGGCGTCTCGTGGACGCTCCAGATCGACCTGCGGACGGCTCAGGGGGCGGGCATGCTCGCTGACCTTGTCACCCGCACTCTGCCCCCTGAGGCTCATGCCGCCCGTCGGCTGAACACGGCTCTGGCGCATTGCGAGTTCGAAGCCAAGCCCTCCGTCAGCGTCATGGGCGGGAAGCTCGGCGAGTTGACGCTCACCCCGGACGACGTGCGGAAGCTGCAGCGCGCACTGGGCCGGCCCGAGGATGAGACCGTGCTCTGTGATCCGGTCCTGCTCTACCCGTACGCAGAGCGGTTCGCTCGAATGATGGAGGAGGTACTCGGCGGCGAGGTCGAGACGAGCGCGTACCCCTTCCGGCCAGACTGCAGGAACTGCGAGTCGTGCGGCCACGACCTGATCGTCATCGAGTGGCTGACGTTCGACCAGGCCGACCGCCTCAGCTCCGCGCTGGAGGCCCAGGCCGGAGCCGGAGCGCCCTCGTGACGGACGCAACTCTCGTCAGCGCCACGGCCCGGTGCCCCGTCATCGGCCCCCGGCCGACACCCGAAATCGTGATGCGGTCCGGTCAGCACATCACGGTCCCGCCGCTCGCCTTCTCCTCCGCCGCCGGCGGCATCGCCTACACCGACGAGCTGAGCACCGACCGGGACACGGAAGGCATCCTCTGGCCTCGCGTGACGGGCACTCCAACGGGCACGGCGCTGTACGCGGTGATGAACCGGCCAAGTCCATGGAGCGGAAGTACCCAGCGCCACGCGCAATCACTGTCTGAAGCCGGATCGCAGCTGCTGCTCTCGGAGGGCAACCACCATGGAGACAAGGACCCTGTTACACGTCCTACTGGAGGCGCCAGAGCTCAACTGCGCCTCCTGGCCGAAGTTCCAGGTGCTGTGGACCCGTATGGCTGCAGCCGCGGCCGAGCGTCACGGTGAGCCGCGCCTCGCACGGGTCCAGGTTTCGCAACCGACGTTCAAGCGGTGGCGCGCCGGCCTGAACATGCCCCGAGGCGAGATGCGGCTCATCCTGGAGAGTTTCTTCGACAGGAGCGTCGAGGAGCTCAGCCGTCTCGTTCCGGTGCGGAAGTTCGTGGTGCCCCGACCGGCAGATCGCCGCACGCGTACCGCTGCTCGGGCCCTGGACCACTCCTGGGGCACATCGCGGCATGTTCCCGGCTCCCCGGAGGCCGGTGTCGACGGGGTCTGGCAACTCAGCGGAGGACGTCACTTCGACGGAACAACAATCGGTGTCCAGCTCTACGAGGCCGAGCCCCGAGGCCGATTGCTGGAGCTCGGCGAGGCGGACCTCGCGCACCTGCGCACCTTCATCCGTTCCTCGCGACGAGGTGTACTCCTCGCCTCTCCCGGTGCTGCCGGCGGCAGTGGCCTGTACGTCCTGGACGCCGCGATCGCCCGTCAGAGCCTCGCCTCGGGCCAGACCCCGCATGTTCCAACGGCCTACCGTCTCGACGACCTGACCTACGCCATCACATGGGCGCTACACATCCTGGACGACGGTCTCCTCGCCGACGACAGTGCCCTGGCCGACCGGTCCGAAGAACTGACGCACTACGCGGCGATCCGCACCTCGGCACCGTCGCGTTCGGAGATGCCCGACCTCTCCCGTGTCGGGGCGGCGTGGCTCGGATCCAGGCTGTGCGCGAAGTTCATCGTGCGGCACCTCGACCACGTGACCGAGGTGCCGGCCTTCTGGACCCGCGAGACCACCGGGGAGGAATGCGCGCCGTGGCTGCTGTTCCGCCACAAGCACGACTACCTCAAGTCCCTCTCACAGCGCTTCACCGGCAACGCCGACCCGCTCGGCCGCGCGTTCTGCATCCCGGAGGCGGCAGTGAGTTCGAGCGAGACCTACGAGAGGATCCTGCTGTTCCTGACCGTGGCCATGATGCAGATGCACGGCATCACGGTCTGGATGACCGCAGCCCCTGAACTGCAGCAGGTCGACGGGTTCGTCCTGGCCAAGGACCGGGCGATCCTGGCCAACTGGGTCCGGGAGGAGGCTGTATGGCGAGTGTCGACCACCAGCGCACGCCGCGACGTCGCCCCGTATCAGGAGGCGATCGGACACGCCCGAACGCACAACCTTCTCAACTCTGAGTCGTCCACTGGGCGCCTGCATGCCCTGGCCGAGTACCTCGGCCTCGACTGGGCCTGGCTGTCCGAACGATGCCGAGGCCTTGCCGAAGAAGGCATCGACCACATGGTGCGGCCCCGCAGTCGTCTGCTCACGCTCACAGCCCTGGACGAGACCCTGCGGTACGTCGGCGGCCTGGGCAGACAAGATCACGAACGATAGGCTGCCCGCGCCCTGTCCCCGGCGACATGAGGATGCCGTGTTGACGAACCAGAGCCGCCACTCCACGGTCCTCGTGGTCAGCCTCGGCGGCACCATCGCCATGACCCCGACCGCTGAAGGCGGAGCAGCACGTCCCACGCTGGCCGCCGAGGACCTCCTGGCCGCAGTGCCTCAGCTCGCGGACACCGGCGTCGCCGTCACCACGCTGACCGTGACCGAGCCCAAGCCCGGCGCCTCCTTGTCGCTCGAGGCCATCGCCGACCTCGCCCGCCGCCTGCGCAGCATGGCCTCCGACAGCGCGTTCGATGGCGTCGTCGTGACCCAGGGCACCGACACGCTGGAGGAGACTGCCTTCCTGCTGAGCCTTCTGTACGACGGAATCGCGCCACTCGTGGTGACCGGGGCTATGCGCGCCCCGTACCTCGCCGGCGCCGACGGCCCGGCGAACCTGCTGGCCGCGGTGACCGTCGCTGCCAGCGAGCAGGCCCGCGGGCTCGGCGTCCTCGTCGTCTTCAACGACCAGGTCTTCGACCCCGCCCGCGTCCGCAAGACCCACGCCACGAGCACCGACGCCTTCACCGCCCCCGACACCGGTCCGCTCGGCGTCATCGCAGAGGGCCGCCTCCGGCTCCTCGCCGCCCCGGCGCACAAGCCGCTGCCGCTGACCGCCGACTGGAACGGAAGCGCCCGGGTCGGCCTGTACACCGCCTCACTCGGCGACGACGGCTCCCTTCTCGAACCGCTCCTCGACCAGGTCGACGGCATGGTCATCTCCGCGTTCGGCGTCGGTCACGTCCCCGAGACCTGGGTCGGCGTCCTGGAGAGCGCTGCGAAGCGCATCCCGGTAGTCCTGACCACAAGAACCGGCGGCGGCACCACCCTCACCAGCGCCTACGGATTCCCCGGCTCGGAGAAGGACCTCCTCGAGCGCGGCCTCATCGGAGCCGGGCACCTGGACCCCTACAAGGCGCGCCTGCTGCTTACCGTTCTACTCCGCACGGGTACCGATCCGAACATTATCCGTGCCACGTTCGCGCCGGCCGGGACGACGACGCAAGGACGCGGCTGATGCGGCACGCCGAGCTGGCCATGGGCCGCAGCTTCATGCTGGCCTTCGATGACGGCGACGATTTCCTTGCTGAACTCGATCGCTTCTGCATCGAGATGAGGATCCGGCAGGCGATCATCCCCATGTTCCTCGGAGGGTTCCGTCGGATCAGCCTCGTCGGCACCGACGGCCCACTAGATGATCTTGAGGCCCCAGTGTGGGACGAGACCGTCCTGCACACCGTGGAGGCTGTCGGGGCAGCCACCCTTGCGTGGGATCCCGACCGGGGCGCCGTTTCTCCTCACGTGCATGTTGCGGTCGGCCGCAAAGACCTGAACGCTGCTGGCAGCGTGTCTCACCTGCTGTCCGCCGATGTGCAGTTCATCCAGGAGATGTACCTGCAGGAGGTCCTCGCCCCAGAGATGACACGCCCGCGGTGCGGACCACACCGCGTTCCGACGCTCACCTTCTGACACGGCAGGCCTCCCAGACCGACAAGAGACCTTGTATCGGGCTGGTGGGTGTGGGGGTGAGGCCGTAGGCGGCGAAGAAGGAGTCGAGTTCGCAAGGCGTGCGGCGGATGTAGTAGCGGTTGTCGCCGTGGGCCCGGAAGGGCTGCTGGGCCTCGCTGATTACCAGCTGGCACTGGCCGAGCAGAGGCGCGAGCTGCGATTCGAGGTCGGGGATGTGGTCGAGGGTGTCGACGATCCACACCACCTGCGGCGCGAGGGCGGCGGGCAGGGCGTCGGGCTGGTACACAGTGTCGTCGAGGCCGGCGCGCCGCAGCCGCCAGCGGGCGAAGTGTGTAGAAGGACTGTCGTAGTCGATGGGCACGACTGGGTGTCCCATCCCGGCCAGGGTGAGGGTGTCGCTACCGATGCCGCAGCCCACATCGGCGACGGTCGCCCCGGGGCGGGAAGCCAGCAGGGCGCCGGCCGCGGCCAAGTAAGGCGGGCGGTGGCCGCTCGCGTGCCATATCGCCAGGTTGTACAGGTACGCCTCACTGCTGCGGAAGAATTCAGCCCGGCTGCCTTGCGTGTCGGCCTGCCGCTTCCAGGATTCGGCGAGCTCGCGGCTGGAGTCCCGCATCGGTGTGAACGACCGGCCGATGCTGTGGAGGTAGGCACGCAACTCGTCCATGAGCGTTGTACTCAGGGACCGGTCCCAACGGAAGAGGTTCCACCGTCCCCAGCAGTCGGAGCAGGCGTCGAGATGATCACGTACGGCCGCCTGCTGCCGCGGTGGGAGCGTCCGGTGCAGGTAGGGGCCGAAACTCTTCCCAGCTTCGGTACACGCGTTCACCGGCCGGCTCCCGTGGCAGGGACAAGCCTGGAGTCGGCGAGGGTGAGCGCACGCATGCCGGCTCTGTGGGCGGCGGCCAGGCCGTCGTCGGCGTCGTCTACGGCCAGGCATTCCTCCGGCGCGACGCCGAGACGGCGGGCGGCCTCAAGATAGAGGTCGGGCGCGGGCTTGCCGCGGGAGACGTCCTCCCGTACGACGACGGTCTCGAAGAGTCCTTCGAGGCGGAGCGTGTTGAGCGCCGGACGGACCAGCAGACCGGAGGCGCCCGAGGCGATCGCGCACGGCAGAGCGGATTCCCGGGCCGCGTGCAGGAGCACGAGTGTGGCGGGGATCGGCGTGAGGGTGTGCAGATTCCGCAGCAGGTAGGCGCGAGACGCGGCAACGACAGTGTCATGCGCCAGGTTCTCGGCGCCGGGGAGCCTGACAAGCAGATCGTGGATGGACAGGCCCACATGCTCTCTGTACCAGCGGGCGTCGAGCGCGACGCCGTAGGGGTCGAGGGCGTGCTGAAGCGCGACGCGGTGGCCTTCGGTGGTGTCGGCGAGGGTTCCGTCGAAGTCGAAGACGACCGCTCGGACCCCAGACAGGATCGGCTGGTACGGGGCGGCGGACTGGTCGCTCATGCCGGATCGGGTCCTCTCTGCCCCAATGCCGGGGCGGCCGGGTGTCGCCAGTGCGAGTGAACGGTTGCTTGTGGAAGGCGAGTTCGGTCAGCGCCACGGTGGTGGCTGTGGCAGGCTCGCGTGCAGCATGTGTTCTCGAAGGGGTTGTTGATGATCAAGCACGGCACGGCGTCCACGTTCGTTTTCGCGCGGGTGGACGGGTACTGGCGGCTCGGTCTGATCGAGCACCCCCGGTTGTCAATGGCGATGATTCCGGGTGGGCACATCGAGCAGGACGAGACCGCGGCCGAGGCCGCGTGGCGCGAAGTACGTGAGGAAACCGGGCTCGAGGTCCGCCCGCTTCCTGGGCCGGCTGCCCGGCTGCCCCACGGATACCCGCACCGAGTGGTTGAACAGCCGTGGTGGATCACCGAACTGCGGGTGCCGCGCGACAATCATCTGGCCGAGGACCACGTGCACATCGATCACGTCTTCGTCGCGGTGGCCGACAACCTCCAGCCGGTCCGGGAGCCCGAGCACCCGTTCACCTGGCTGAGCGAGGAGGAGGTTCTGACATCCGATGCGGTGTTTGAGGACACCAAGGTGCTCGCGAAGGACCTGTTCGCGCGGATCGGTGAGCTCGCCGGGACGAGCTCACACTGATCCTCGCCCTCCCAGGAGCGCAGCACCGGTCCTGTCGGCGAGCAGGGCGCAGGTGCCCGGCGGGCCCTGCCACGGCTCGGGCAGACAGCCGAGGCCCGTACGGGCTTCTGTGATCCAACTGCGAATCTGTTCGACCGCAGCCTTCTCCTCGACCTCTCGCCGGTCCAGGATACGGAAGCGCACCGGATCGGTGGCCGCCAGCTTCTCGTACAGGGTGCTGACGGCATGCTGCAGGCGCAGCTGGTCGGGGCTGTAGGCGCGCTGGTCACGCTTCTGGGCTCGGGCGATGGCGGCGGTGGCGTCGTCGGTGACGAGGATGGTCATGTCCGGGAGCGGGCGGAAGCGGGCGGCGAGGTCGACGATGGCGACCGCTTCCTCGAGGGCGGCGGCCGGGTCGTCCGGGTGCATGAGGAGGGCCTGGTAGACCGCCGTGGTGTCGATGCTGCGGCCTTCGACGACAGCGCGGCCGGAGGCGAGGACCGGGCGGATGGTGTCCAGGTCGTGGCTCTTGATCGCGAGCAGGAGCAGGGCTTCGGCCGCAGGGGTGCCGCCGCGCAGGAACGGGTCGTCGGCGCTGGCCTTCAGGAGCGCGGTCAGGAGGGCGCCGCCGAGGCCGGCACGGCCGTGGGCGCGTGCGGAGAACTCGTCGAGGAGTAGTGGTGCCTGGTGCTTCGTGCCGGCGGGGACGGTATTGAGGGCCTGGTTGGTCAGGTAGGTCTTGCCGACTCCGTTGATGCCTTCGGTGGAGATCAGCGGCCCTCGTCGCCCGCAGCTGTGGGGCGCGGTGCTGTCCATGTACGGACCCTTCGTGTCGGTGCGCCGGGGCGGTGCGGTTCAGAAGAGCGAGTTCTGTACGGGTTCGTTCGCTTTGGCGCGACGTCCTGCGACCCGCGTGAGGTGGTGGAGCGTGGTGGGGGTGCCGGTGGTCTCGGCTTCGGTAAGCAAGCGGGCGAAGAGGTCGGCGGTCACCCGGACGTCGGCCATCGCCCTGTGGCGGTCGACTGGCTTCGCGATGCCGTAGTGGTCAAGGAGGGTGTCAAGGCGGTAGTCCGGCTTGCCGGGGAGCACACGCTTGGCGAGCGGGATGGTGTCGATCAGGTCCGTCGCGGCCAGCCGGGGGCAGTGATCGCGGGCGAGGTAGATCAGGTTGCCCTCGGTGCTGGCGTGGTGGGCGACCAGTAGGTAGGGGCCGCCGGTCAGGCGGGAGTCAAGGGCGGCCATGGCTTGCTCCGGGAGCGGAGCCTGGTCGAGCATGGCCGGGGTGATGCCGGTCTGTTGAGTGTCGAACGGGGTGAGGGGGGCAAAGTCCGGCGGGCGCATGAGCGACTCGAATTCACCCTCGGCGCCCCATCGTCCGTCGCGGCAGGTCAGGGCGAGGGCTGCGACCTCGATCGGCTGGGCCGGGTGGCCGGTGGGGGTGGTGGCCTCGAAGTCGATGACGACGAAGGTTGTGGCCGTGAAAGCGGGGTCGGCCATCAACGGTCCCATGCGGCGGCCTCCTTGGTGATGATGGCGGCGTACTTCTCGAGCCGCGTTTCGTCGTCATGTTCGGTGAGGATCACGGCGAGGGTGTGGTTGAGGATATGGGCGGCGCCGGGGCAGTCGGGCCCGTTTGACGGGGTGAGCATCGGCCGCTGGTCACAGGGGATGAGACGGAAGGTACCGGTGGAGTTGGGCACGCCCGCCTCAGCGAGGTGTTCGGCGAACGCGCGCGGCCCGGGAAGGGCGAGGTTCAGCAGCGGAGCGTAGTGGTTCCACGTCTCGTCCGCTGCCGGCTGGAGGGGCGTGATGTCGCGGACGTCTTCCAGGGCGTGGAGGAGATGCGCGGTCTGTGAGCGGCGGCGCTCCAGCAGGGCGGGAAGCCTGCGCAGGTTGGCCTGGGCGAGCGCGGCGAGCGGTTCGGCCAGGCGGCCGTTGATGGCGATCCGTTCCTGGGGGCGGCTGCCGGGTGGGGGCTGTAGCCAGTGGCTGCGGAAGGCTCGGGCGTGTGCGGCGAGGTAGGCGTCGTCGGTCAGGATGTAGCCGCCCTCACCGCTCCACAGGATCTTGCCGTCCTTGGTGCTGAAGCATCCGGCGGCGCCGGCGGTTCCGGCCTTGATTCCGGCACGCGAGCTGCCTGCGGCCTGGGCGGCGTCCTCGATCACGGTGAGTCCCTGCGCGGCCGCGAACGCACGCAACTGGGCCGGGTCTCCCATCCTGCCCCACAAGTGAACGGGGACGATCGCCTTGGTGCGGTCCGTGACCTTGCGGGCGGCATCGGCGTAGTCCAGGTCGAGGGTGTCGGCGTCGCTGTCGACGAACACCGGCGTGGCGCCGAGCAGCACGATGGGTGCGGCGGTCATGACGACGGTGAGGGCCGGCACCAGGACTTCGTCGCCCGGTCCGATGCCGATCGCGGACAGCGCGGCGTGCAGGGCTGTGGTGCCGGAGGCAACCGCCACAGCGTGTCGGCTGCCGAAGGAGGCTGCGAGGCCGTGTTCGAGCCGGGTCGTGAAGGCGGCGCCGGCGGGGTCGGGCATCCCGGCCAGCGCGGCCGCCATGTCTGCGGCGAGGGCCTCCCCACCGGGGATCGGCGGCAGGCTGGTCATGCAGACTCACGGGCGAGCAGGCGGGGCATGCCGAGCACGAGGGGGCCCATGTTCACGCAGTCCCGGCTGAAGTGGGAGCAGTCCGTGCACGCCGGCCGGTCGGCGAACAGGGTCCGGGCATCCGCCCCGACGATCGTGCGCAGGGCGTGGGGCGGGGTGGCGGCGGTCCGCCGGTCGGAGGGGCAGTCCCACAGCGAGCCATCGGGCTGGATGAAGAAGAGCCGGGACCCGCCGAAGCAGTCCTTGACCCGTCCGCTGTCCTGGGTGGCGATCGAGGCGACGAACTGCCGCATGTAGGCGGGGTCCGGGATAATCAGGCCGCCAGGGTCCTGCTGAAGCTGGTGCAGCTGGTCGGCGACTGCCGGGGCCTCGTCGGAGGTGTGGCACAGCTCGTCGAAGAGCTTGTGATCGCGAGCGAGGGAGATCGGCTGCGGGACGTAGTAGTCGACGCCGAGTTCGGAGGCGAGCCGGGCGACTTCGGTGATCTCCTGGGGGCGGGAGCGCATGACCACGGTGTAGATGCCGACCCGGGGGCTCGGGCGGGGACCGCGCGCGTTCAGCAAGGTGCGGATGCCGGCCAGGACTTCGTGGTGGCCCACCCGCCCCGACCGGGAGGGGCGGAGCCGGTCGTTCGTGGCCGCGTCGGCGCTGTCGAGGGACACCGAGACTCCGTCGACTCCTAAGTCGACGAGACGCTCGGCGATGCCGGGACGGGTGAGCGGCACACCGTTGGTCGCGACGACGACCTGACACCCTGCGTCCTTGATCGTCTTGATCAGGGTGAGGGTGGGAAGCCAGTCCAGCGGCTCGCCGCCGGCGATGACCACGCGCTCGACCGGTGAGTCGGCCAGGGTCTTCGCGAACGCGAGCATGACCGTGTAGTCGAGGTCGCGGACGGGGATGTGGGACAGCACTCCCAGCCCTTCCGGGAGGGCTTCCTTGTGCTCCTTGAGCTCCCCGAAGTAGCAGTGGGGGCACTCGAAGGAACAGGGGGAGCGCAGGGCCCACAGCAGGGTGATGTCACGGGGCATGGTGGGCCTCCCGCTGGGTCGCGGCGGCGCGCACAGCGGATTCGACAGCCTGGGCGGTCTCGTCCGGGTTGTGGCCGGTCACGTCGATCACGGTGAACCTGCCAGGGTCGTCGGCGGCCAGGTCCTGGTAGAGCTGGTCTGCCTGCTCGATCACGTCCAGGTCTTCCTTGGTGAGGTCGCGGCCGATCCGGGTGGCGAACCGAGTCGCGCAGACCGCGCGGTCGCCGGTCAGCAGGATCGTGGCGTCCGGCAGCGGCCGCCACCGGCGGCCGGCGGTGAGGATCTGTTCGGCCACTGCCCGGGCGGGCGTCTGCCGGTGGTAGGTGTGCAGGATCGCGCCCTGGTAGACGGCCACGGTGTCGATGCCGCGGTCCTCGAGTATCACGTCGATGCCGGCCGGACGCGCGGAGCGGAGGCGTTCGGTTTCGCGGACCTTGAGGGCCAGCAGCGCCAGGGTCTCGACAACGGGGTGTCCGGTGCGCAGGAAAACGTCTCCGCTCGCGGCGAGGGCGGCGATCACCTGGCCTGGCAGGGTGTCGGCGGTCTGGTCGGTCAGCTCGTCAAGAAGCAGGCACCGCGGGCCGAGGGATGCGGCGGTCGCTCGGACCGCGGCGGTCTTCCCGACCCCGTTGATGCCCTCCACGCTGACCCAGAGCGGCCGGGTGGCGTCCCCGCTCACGCGGCGGGGGCCCGGAAGCGTGGTGGTGCTCATGCCGGCCTCCGGCATACATACAGCAGCTCGGTGGCCGCGTCGGGCACGGCGACGGCCGAGACCGTGTCCAGCAGGGCGCTCGGTACGCGGGCGGCTAGATCGCGGTACCAGGCGACCGCGCCGGTCCCGTACCGCTCGCCAAGCTCGGCGGCCACCTGGTCCGGCGCGGGCGGCAGCAGCCCGATCACGTCGTCCACGACCAGGCCGGCCCCCTCGACGGCCTGCTCGACCTCCTCGCGCGCCCACTCGTACACGTGGACCCGGTACTGCAACGGGCGCGGCGGCGGGCCGAATGCCTGCGGAGTGGACAGGAATAGCACTCCCCCGGGTGCGAGCGCGGCGGCCGTGGAGTGCAGGCTCTTCACGCCGAGGTCGTGCGGCAGGTGCTCGAGCGCCGAAGTGTAGATCGCGAGGTCGAACAGCGGCAGCTGCGGCCAGGGCGCGGCGACGTCGCATTCGACGAACTCGACCGGGAACGGGCTGCCGTACTCCTCCCGCAGGCCGGTAAGCCGCGTACGGGCCTCGGAGAGGTTGTCCGGGCTGATGTCGAGGCCGACGTAGCGGCCGGTCTTCGGCGCGTACCGGTGCAGAAGCGGCAGGGCCAGTCCGCGGCCGCAGCAGACGTCGAGGACCTTCGCGCCGTCCGCGCACCGTTCGGTGGCGATGAGGTGCTGCATCAGGTTCATCAGTCCGGTCGGCTTCGCCTCGCCGCGGGCGAGCGCGGCGTAGAAGTCGTCCATCTGGTTGGTGCTGTAGGGGCCGATCATGGGTGTGCCCGGCCGGGTGCGGTGCTGCTCGTCCAGTTCAGTGCCCATGCTGTTCCTCCCAGGGGAAGACGACCCAGGTGTCCGTCAGCGATGCGATGTAGTCGATGCGGGAGCGAGGCTCCGGCCCGTCGGTCCAGTTGGCCCGGTTGACGGTGAGCACGGCGGTTCGCAGCCGCCGGGGTTCGAGGGTCTTGATCAGCCAAGCCGTGTGGGCGAGAGTGGAACCGCTGCCGGCAATGTCGTCGATGAGTAGGACGTCCCGTCCGGTCAGGTTCCCGAGCGAGGCCGTGTTGATGGCGGTCGGGCTGGCCGACTTTGCCGCGTCGATGCCGTCCGCCACGGTGTGGGTGACCTCGACGGTTCGCACGTCACGGATCCGGAGCTGGTGGGCGAGCATCACGGCCGGGATCATGCCGCCGCGCATGATGCCCACCACGGTCTGCGGTGCGCCGTCCGTCGCGACGCGTACGGCGAGGCTGCTCGTGGCGGAGGTGATGGCGTCCCATGTCAGGGTCAGCGCGGTACCCGGGTCAGCGTCCACGCTCGTCCTTCCACAGCAGGATGTGCAGGCGGGTGGTCATGGACCAGCCTCGGGCGATGACCGGATCGGCCAGTTCCCTGCCCCGGCGGATCACGTCGTCGGGGCTGGTGCCCTCCGGCATCACGAACACCGGAGACAGGCCGAAGCTGTCAACGACCTGCTGGACTTCGTCCAAGTCCTCGACCCGCTCGACGACGAACTTGAAGACGGCTCGCCCGCTGCTGGAGAGGACGCTCAGGGCCTCGGGGACAATCCGGCGGCTCTCCTCCCCGCCCGCGTTGGAGAGTTTGGGCGAGACGTTGAACCTGACCCCGTCGATGAGGAGGTCCCTCGCGGGGGCGATGGTCCCGTTCGTCTCGAACTCCACCCGCTTGCCCTCTTTGATCAGGTGGTGCACCAGGGGCACCAGGCGCTTCTGCTGGAGGAGCGGTTCGCCGCCGCTGATCACGATCAACTCGGCGTCCATCTTCGACAGCTCGTCGCCGACTTCCGCGAGGGTGCGCTTGGCGGAGTTCTCGCGCCGCGGGAACCGGGTGGTGTCCCACGTGTACGGCGTGTCGCAGGGCATGCGTTCGGCGCAGGCCAGGTTGCAGCCCCACAGCCGGAGAAAGCCGGCCAGCGTGCCGAGGCTGGTGCCTTCGCCCTGGAAGGTCGGTCCGAAGATTTCCGAGACCAGCAGCTCGGCCGGCTTGCCGAAGCTGGGGGTGTCTGTGAGCGAGGTCATTTCGTGGTCTCCAGGTCGTATTGGGCCCAGGTCTTCCCGGTCTCGCTCACGCGGACCGCCTTCACCCGGCCGTCGATGTGCGGTTCCAGGTTCTTCACCGCCCACTCGGCCAGATGCATGGCCAGCAGCTCGGAGGTGGGTTCGAACGACAGGACCTCGTCGAGGTTTTCGTGGTCGAGCTCGTCCTTGAGGTACTGCTCGAACGGCTGCAGGTTCGCGAAGTCCGTGACGAACCCCGGGCCCACGAGCTCATCCGAGGTGAGGATGAGCTCGGCGGTGTAGCTGTGGCCGTGCTGCCGCGCGCACTTGTGGTCCGGGCCGAGACTGACCAGCCGGTGACCCGCTTCGAAGGTGAAGGTCTTGCCGATGGTGATCGTTCCAGGAGGCATAAGCATGCTCCTCACGAGTGGATGGATGGGGGACGGGTGACTCGGTGACCAAGCGCGCGCAGTCTCTGGCCAAGCTCCTGGTAGACGGAGTGAGCGAAGGCGTACTCGCCATCGCTCAGTTCGTCGCCGAGACCCCGGAGGTTCGCGGTCACCTGCTTCAGGGAGGTGAATCCGGTGAGTACGACCGCGTCGGGGCATCGGCGCAGGGTGTGGTGGAGGGCTACGCGGACGAGCTCCTGCGGCGCCGTACCGAACCGGTCCCTCAGCGGCTGCAGCCCCCGGTGGAGGACGTCGAGGACCGATGCGGGGATCGCGGTGCGGACATCACCGGCCTTGAACACCGATTCAGGGCCGTACTTGCCGGTGAGCAGTCCCATCGCCAACGGCTGGCATACGAGGGTGGCTGCCTCGTGGCGGCCGCTGAAGCCAAAGACGTCCTTGTTGCTCTGGTCGTCATGGAGATCTGGACTCAACGGGTCGTACGTCGTGCTGAGCACATCGGGCCGGACTCGCTGGAAGAGGTAGGCGAACCGGGCCGCGCCTTCCGCTCGTGCGGGGGCCTCGATGCTCGTTGCAGAGCGATGGGGCGTGATCATGCCGAGCGCCTTGACGGCCCCCAGATCTCGAAGAGCCTGAAGGGTCTCCAGTGTTTCGTTGAGGTAGCGGTCGCGGGGACCGAAGTCGTGGTGCTGAAGGGTGAGGACGTCCAGGTAGTCCGTTCCGAGGTTCTCCAGGCTCTGCTGGATCTGGCCGTGGAGGGTCAGTGCGCTGTAGCCACTGAGCCCTGTGCCCTGGAACGCGCCGACTGCGCAGGTCAGTCGGACGCTCTCCCGGGGGACCTGTGCGAGCATCCGCCCGAGCAGCCGCTGGGAGTGTCCGAACCCGTAGACGTCGGAGGTGTCGAAGACGGTAACGCCGAGGGCCTGGGCCTGGAGCAGACCGTCGACCAGGTCACCGTCATCGGCGGCCGCCCAGCCCGCAGCGCGGCCGCGATTGCAGGCAGGGCCGCCAAGGGGGCGACAGCCGATGCCTAACGGGAACTCATCCCGCCCGGCTACCAATCGGCGCCGGCTCACGTGGGAAACGGTCACGGAAAGGGGCTCGCTCTCATCGCGTTAGACGAGGGGATCAGAGATCGCTGGCCATACGCATCAGCCAGGGGACGCCCCGGGAGTCCAAACCGTCCAGAACGGTCCTAGCTGCGGGGTGCCCTGCATTCACGGTGGCAGCGCGTCGCCCAAGCCGTCCAGGTGAGCAGGGGATCACCACGGAGGTCATTCGGCGGGACAGAGCCGACTCGCAACGGGCAACTCGTTTACCAATGTGGCGTTTTAGGTACCTCGTCGAATGCTCGGCGCGGCGCTGCGAATGACCCCTGCCGTGATCCCTCGCCGCTCTGGCTTCCTCTGCACGCGGAACGGCACGCTGATGCCCGGATCTTGAGAACTACCGAAGCAGGCGGTCGCCCGCCCCCGAATTCTGGGCGAGCGCCCCCGGACCGCGAACGGAGCGCAACGCGAAAGGGCCTGGGCTGCTGCGGTGCGATGTGATGTATTGAGACGGGAGACGACGTCATGCCGGGCTACGTCAACGGGGCAACCAGGCTGCGCATCCGCGTACCTGGACCGCGTCGTCGTCCCCGGTTCAGGCGCGCCGGAACGGCCGCAGGTACCAGCGCCGGGTTGCCCTCCCGATCCGCCCTCGCCCCTTGGGGTGCCTGTTTCCTTGCCCGCTGGCGGCGGCGTGAAGGCAAGCCTCTGCTGCCGAGCAGCGTCGTTCGGGCGCCCGATCGGGTAGAGCCAGCCTCCGAGCAGCGCAGTGCCCGATCCAAGACCTGGGAGCTGACCGGTGTACCGCCGCCTCCCCCAAGGTCCTGGAGGAGCACGCGCCGCAGATGACCGAAGCCGGCGGCGCCACACACAAACGCCGACGGAGTTCGTCCCGCCCCTGCTAGCTCAGCCCGCTGGCCAGCATGCCCTCCGAGCTCCATCCACGAGCCTCCGGCCTCGCGGGCCTGCACCCGTGCAACGCGTCAGCCGCCAACCAGAAAGGGACCCGGCCCTCATGGCATCCATCCAGCCCCCAAGCCTCCCGCTCCGAGGGGAGGCCCGCCACTCGTATAGCGCTCAACTCGCCAAGGTGTACGAGAGCGAGCAGCTCAGCATCCGGGCGCTCGCCGCGATGACCCACACCTCCTACGGCCTGGTACACCGACTGCTCAGCGAGGCAAAGGTCCGCTTCCGCGGCCGTGGGGGAAACCACAGGACTCAACTCGTAGATCTGTGAGCACCACCCACAAGGGCAAGCTCCCGCATGCTCGGGCGGAAACGCTTGAGGGGTCCCTATGTCGGCGTTTCGGCCACCCCCCTGCCGGACCACGACCCCCTTGCCACAAGGGTCGGTGCACCCGGCACGAACGCACCTTCGCTCAGTCACGGGGTTCGCACGGCGTCCGAAAAACGTGTGTTCGACGGGCCCGGCCTTGTCGTTGAGCCTCCCGACACCCGAACCCCCTCCCTCCTGGAGAAAGCCATGTACCCCCTTCCCGACCGTCTTGCCGCTCCCGTTCCTGCCGGGCCTCTCCCGCCCTTCGGGGGCCACGTCAGCGCTCCGAGGCCTCGTCGAGGCGCCGGCGCATTCCGCTCAGCACGTCCGGATACGAGGTGGGGGGCATGAAGACCGCCGCGGACAACGCATCGCCCACAGCTGGGGCGGATACCCATTCGGCTTCCGAGCAGCTGCTGTTCGGCGGTCAGCTCGACTACGACCAGGGTTGGAACCAGTACCGCGGGACCTGGGTGAAACTGGGCATGTGGAGCATGGCCGTGAGCTTTCCCCGGCAGGTCGCCGTCGCCGTCCGACTGGCGAGGCAGGCCGACCGGAGGGCCCTGTACACGGTGGCGGTCAGCGAGTTCGGCCGAGGCCTGACGCAGGCGTTCACCCTGGTGGCGGTGAACGCGCTCCTGGCCGAGTTGCTGGCGACGGGGCCCCTGGTCGACCGGCTGCGGGCGTCCGTGCCGGCGCTGGTGCTCGTCTCGGTGATGTCGGTCCTCTCCTCGCTGCTGAAGTCGGCATCGACCGCCTCGACGGGAGTCCTGGAGCCGAAGGTCCAACGGGTCGCCACTGAGCGGTACTTGGGCCTTGTCGCCCGGGTGGAGATGAACGCGATCGAGGACGACGCCTTCCACAAGCTGATGGACTCCGCACAGTGGGGCGCGGACGGGGCCCGGCGGATGGTGGGCTACTGCACGGCCGTGGTCGCCTCGGCCATCTCGCTGGTCGCGGCCGCGAGCGTGCTGACGGTGCTCCACTGGGCACTTTTGCCTCTGCTGGTCGCGATGGCGCTGCCCAGCGCGTGGGGATCGTTGACGATGGCCCGGGCGCGGTACGCGAGCTGGCACCGGTTCGTCCAGCACGCGCGCGCGGCACAGCTGATCAGCCGCCTGCTGATCGATCAGCAGGCGGCGGGCGAGGTCCGGGTCCATGACGTGGGTCCGTTCCTTCTGGAGCACTTCCGCGGTATGGCCAAGACCAGCGAGCGGGAGCAGACCCGGCTCGCGTGGGTGGCAGCCCGTACGGGGCTGTTCGCGGACGGGGCTCGCGGTGTGGCAACGGTGGCCGCATACGGGGTGCTCCTCCTCCTGCTGTGGAACGGGCAGATGGCGCTCGCGGTCGGCGGTACTGCGGTCCTTGCGATCCGGGCCGGGTCGGCGAGCATCACCGACCTGGTGCTGCGGGTCACCGATATCCAGGAGGAGTCCCTGTTCGTTGCCGACCTGGAGCGGCTGTGTGCCGAGGCGGAGCGGCGGGCGATCCCGGATACGGGCGTGGACGTGCCGGAGGACTTCGACGCGATCCGATTCGAGAAGGTCTCCTTCTCCTACCACGGCGCCGAGGAACCGTCCCTGCGGGAGGTGGACCTGGTCATCCCTCGCGGCAAGACCGTGGCCCTGGTAGGCAAGAACGGATCGGGTAAATCAACCATTTCGAAACTTCTGTGTGGCCTACACCTACCTGCTTCTGGCCGCGTTCTGTGGGGAGACGTCAGTGCCGCTGCCGCGTGCCGGGATCGGATCTTCTCCCGGGTGGCGATGGTCGCGCAGGACTTCGAGCGGTGGCCCTTCACTTGCCGGGTGAACATCGGCATCGGCCGCAGCGACGTCGCGATGGACGACACGGTCATCGAGGCCGCGGCCGCGTACGCGGGAGCCGATGAGGTCGTCAAGGGGCTCCCACGCGGTCTGAGTACCCTGCTGGCCCGCGGCTACCGGGGCGGGCAGGAACTCTCCGGCGGACAGTGGCAGAAGATCGGCCTGGCCCGGGCGAAGGCTCGAGATGGTCAGGTGCTGATCGTCGACGAGCCGACCAGCGCCCTCGATCCGGCCGCCGAGCAGCGCGTCTTCGACCAGATCCACCGGCTCGCCGGCACCGGCCAGACCACCGTCCTGATCACGCACCGCCTCCACAGCGTGCGCCACGCCGATCTGATCTACGTGTTGGACGAGGGCCGGGTCGTCGAGCACGGCACGTTCGCCCAGCTCATGGACCCTGCCACGAGCACGGGGGCGTTCCGGGAGGCGTATGAGCTGCAGGCCCGCCAGTTCGCTGCCCCTTCGGTGCCGGCACAGCCCGCCCCGGTGAAGGGCACGTCGAGCGAGCCCGGCAGCCTCCTCGACGAGGGGGAGGTGCTGTCGTGACGCCCACCTCACTGGAGTCGAGAATCTCGCTGGTCACGCTCCTCCTCGCTGCCGACTTCGATGTCCTGCCTTCCTCCGTGGCGGCGGGCCCGGCTGGGACCGACACCCAGAACTATGTCGCCAGGACCGAGGCCGGTCGTCACTGGTTCGTGAAGACCTACGCGGCGGGTACCGACCTGGGACAGGCTGAGCGCGCCGCCGCGCTCAGCGAGTACGCGCGGCTGTGCCGGGTTCCGGTCGCCCCCGCCCTCTACACCGTGAACGAGAACCGTCTCATCGCCAAGCACCAGGACCTGGCGATGTCGGTGACCAGGTTCATCCCCAACGCGGTGACGGCGGAAGGGCGGCTGACCGGGCACCGATGGGAGGCCGTCGGCGAAGCGGTCGGGCGCCTGCACCGGGGCCTGGCCCGGCACCAGTTCGGCCCGCCGCGACTCGGCCCGAGGGACAAGGCCATCGACCTGGCACGGAACGCGGCACGGCTGGAGGATCTCGTCTCCCGGTACGAGGCGGCGCCGCCTGTCACGGAGTTCGAGCGGTGGGCGGTGGCGACGGCCCGCGAAAAGCTGACGCGGCTGCCGGAAGTGGAGCAGCTGCTGGGGAAGGTCCCGCGGGCGATGCTGTCGCAGGTGGTGCATGGGGATCTGTCGGGTCCGAACGTGCTGCTGAAGGGCGAGCGGGTGGCCGCGCTCGTCGACTTCCACCCGCCTGTTCGGCGGTCTCCGGTCTGGGAACTGGGCCGCTTGGCGCTCGACCCCCGCACTGTGCTCTCCCAGCCGGACTGGCCCGAAGGCCTGGGCCGGCTCACCGCCGCCTACCGCTACCTGTATTCGACAGTGGGAGTGGAGGAGCTGGTGAGCGTGGTGCGGGTGACCGCTGCCGCCCTGGCGCTGTCGGTGTATCCGCTCAATACGGTCGTCGACGGACTCGGGCCGCCCACGCCGTCGCTGGAGGCGTACGCCCGTGCCCGCCACCAGGCCGCCGCGGTGCTGCGCGAGCGCCTGGACGAGGCCGAGGGGATCCTGCGTGACCGCCTCAGCTAGATCCCGCCCTCCGCACAGTGTCTCGCCGACATCCCCTGCCGGTGGGACGGCCACGCCATCCGCTGGGCTTCCCACTGCTGGGCCCTTGAGCTTCGTGAGGTTCTGACATGCCGCCTTTCCCCTCCCACATCCATACCCTGGTCACCGCCTACCTCGACCGGCACTCTGGCGAACACGACGCCCTGGCCGGGCTTCTGGCCGCGCTGGAAGCTGCCGGCGATCCGACCAGCCGCACCTCCCTCCCCGGCCATGTCACCTGCAGTGTCGCTGTGATCGACCGCGACGCGCGGGTCCTGCACGTGCTGCACCGAGGCACTGGGCTGCTGCTCGCCCCGGGTGGCCACGTCGAGTCCAGCGATGAGACTCTGCTGGCCGCGGCCCTGCGGGAGGTCAAGGAGGAGGCCGGGATCCCGGCCTCCGCCCTCGTCCTCACGCCGGAGTTCCGGGACAGGCCGATCGACATCGACGTCCACGACATCGACGCCAACCCCACCAAGGGCGAGCCGGCGCACCAGCACTACGACTTTCGCTTCGTCGTCCACCTCGCCGACGACGCACCAGACCTCACGCTCCAGGCCGAGGAGGTCGACGGCACAGCCTGGCTCCCCTTCAACGAGGTCTCTTCCTCCACCCTGCGCGCCAAGCTCGTCGTCTCCGGGCTGGACGGCGTGATCCGGTCGGTGAACGCCGGCGCGGTCATCCACGACGGGCGCGGCCAGTACCTGCTGCATCTGAGGGATGCGAACAAGCCCGAGATCTGGGAGCCGGGGTCGTGGTCGCTGCTCGGCGGCGGCCGGGAGCCTCAGGACGGCACGCTGCTGGACACGATGCGCCGCGAGCTGAGGGAGGAGGCGGGGCTGGAGATCGCGGACCTCCGGCCGTACGCGGTCGAGTACGCCACCGTCACCGATGGCACCCGGGTACCGATCCAGCTGTTCACCGGCCGATGGAGCGGCGACCCGTCGACGCTGCCACTGGCCGAAGGCGTGATGGTCACCTGGGTCCGCCCTGAGAAGTTCCCCTTCATGACCATGGTGCCGTCGACGAGGAAGATGCTGGAGCGGCACGCGGCCGAGCACCCCGTACCCGCCGTCAGGACAGGGCCGGCTGCGGTCGTGCCGGCGAAGGCACCGTCGGGGACCGTGCTGAACGTCGTCGGCGTCCACCTGTACCTGGAGCGCGACGGCCACGTCCTGCTGGGCCGCCGTCATCCCGATTCGGCGTACGCGGGCGGATCCTGGCACGCCCTGGCCGGTCACCTTGAGGCGGAGGCTGCGACCGCTGGCCTGGTCCGGGAGGCGTACGAGGAAGCTGGGCTGGTGATCGACCCGGCCGACCTCGAACTCGTGCACACTGTGCACCTCGTTGACCGGCCCGGAGGCCAGCCCCGTATCGGTCTCTTCTTCCGAGCCCGCCACTGGGAGGGCGTGCCGGAAGTACGGGAGCCGGACAAGTGCGTCACCTGGCAGTGGTGGAGCGCCAAGGACTTGCCTGAGCCGATCGTTCCCTACACCCGCGCCGCGATCGAAGGCATCCTGGCCGGCCGCCTCTACACGGAGATGGGCTGGTCGCGTTGACCGACTTCGCCGCCGTCGGCGCCGCCTACGCCACCCACTCCCGCACTGCCCGGGGTCGCCTGCGCCACGATCTAGTCGCCCGCCGCCTGCTGGCCGAACTTCCCGCCGGGGCCGTGCGGGTGCTGGACGTCGGCTGCGGCGACGGCGAGATGACGCTCCGGATCGCCGCGGCCGGACACCACGTGACCGCGACCGACCCGTCAGCCGCGATGCTCGGCGCCGCGGCCCGTCGCCTGGCCGCCCGGCCCGAACTCGTCGCGCGGGTCCGTCTCCTTGAAGCCGGTATCGAGGACCTCTTCCTCGACGGAGACCAGTTCGACGCGGTGTGCTGCCACGGCGTGCTGATGTACCTGGACGACACGCCGGGCGCGGTTGCCCGGCTGGCCGGGCTGGTCGGACCGGGCGGACCGGGCGGACTGCTGAGCATTCTCACGAAGAACCGGGCCGCGATCGGCTTCCGCGAAGCCTTGCGCGGCGATTACCCGGCGGCGCGCCGTCTCATCGTGGGCGGCGCCGACACGAGCGTCGGCAACCTCGGCCTGGACACACGAGGAGATACGGCCGAGGAGCTCGACCGGCTCGCGGCCGAGCACGGCCTCACGCCGCTGGACTGGCAGGGTCTCCGGGTCTTCACCGACCGTCACAACGATGACTGGGACCCAGACCCCGGCGAGTACACGCAGGCGCTGGAGACCGAGTGGGCCGCGTCGACGCGGGACCCCTACCGGCAACTCGGACGCCTCGTGCACACGCTGGCTCACCGCGAGCCGGAACGGAGCACACCGTGACGGCCACCACCACCCCCGGAGCGAGAACATCCGCCGCCGGTGCCGCTGCTGGCACGCCGCTCCGGCAGGCGACACCGCCCGAGCTGCAGTCCCGCGCGCAGCAGACGTCCGTCTGGCTCGTCTCTGGTGTGCGGCCGCTCGCCGCGCTGACCGCGGGCGGGATCGCCGCCGCGTTCGGTGTGTGGGCGGCGTTGCTTGCAGGGACCCTGCTCTACCTGGCCCCGGTCGCGTTCCTGTGGGCATCTCCCATCCGCCGCATGGCCACCATGCCCGAGCCGGCGTCGGCGCCCCGCCGTCCTGCCTCACTCACGGAGGGCGATCGCCATGAGCACTGACCTGTCGGGTCTCTCCACCGATCCAAGCAGCCGTCGCGCCGCCCTGGTCCACCGTCTCGAAGCCGACGGCGTGCTCAGCGACCCGCGCCTGCGCGAAGCCCTCCTGCGGGTGCGCAGGGAGGTTCTCCTCCCTCACGCCTATGTCCGCGTCAGCGGCCCGGCAGCGGATCCGATCGACTGGCGCCTCCTCGACGGCTCACACCTCGACGACCGGACGGAATGGCTCGACCTCGTCCACGAAGGCGACTCCGTCCTCCTCCAGCGTGACGGAGAACCCCTCGACGCCCTCGGGCGCGGGCCGGTGACCGGTGGCCATATGACCTCGATGTCCAGCGGGCTCCCGTTCACCGTCAGGGCGCTCCAGACGCTGCAACTCGCGCCCGGACAGCGGTTCCTGGACCTCGGGCCGGGTCCGGGGATCTCGCTCGCGCTCGCCGCCACGATCACCGGACCCGGCAACGCTACCGGCGTCGAACGGGACCGGCACATGACCACGTTCGCCCAGCGGAACCTGGACCGGCTCGGGCTCGGCGTCCAGGTCGTGACCGGCGACGCCCTCGACGGGCACCCGGCCTCGGCTCCGTACAACCGGGTCCATTCCGGGTTCGGGGTGCCCTGTGTCCCGCCTGCGTGGGTCGATCAGCTCGCCCCCGGTGGACGGCTGGTGACGACGCTCGCGACCAGGACACCTAGCTGGCCCGGGCAACTGCTCGTCACCCGCACGCCGCAAGGCCGGATCGAGGCCGTCCTCAGGGGTGACCGGCGCGGCACTCGGCCCTTGCTCGGCTACCAGTGGCTCACCGCCGTCCACCACCGCCCCCGCATCGTGGCCGACCCCGGCCGACCGCGCGCCACCCGGCTGGCGCCGCCGGAGCGGAAGGCGTACGGCTTCTGGCTCGCGGCCGCGTACCTCGCTCCGGGGCTCATGTGGGACTTCCAGGACGAGACGATGAGGATCGTCGCCCCCGGCGACGACTCCTGGGCCGTGCCCGGCCCCCAGGAAGGGACCGTCCGCGTGCATGGGTCGCGGGATGTGTGGGCCGAGCTCGAGGCCCTCCACGACCGGTGGGAGCTCGCCGGACGACCGGACGTGTATCGGGTCGAGATCCCCGACGGCGGCGGGCCACAGCACGTCACCTCCGGCGCCCGCGGCAACGCTCTGGAATGGGTGCTGCCCACACTCGCCACCGTCCCCCGCCAACCCGCCTCCACCTCGCATCCGGCGAAGGGCGAACTGTGATCCTGGACAAGGCCGAGGGGGTACTTCGTGACGGTCAGCCCTGACCCGGCCACTTCGCCGGTCTCGTTGTGGCGGCACCGCGACTTCCGGCGGTACCTGACCGGTCAGACAGCCAGCGTGGCCGGGAGCTCGATTAGTTCGATGGCGATTCCCGTACTGGCCGTCCTCGAGCTCGACGCCACGGCCGGCCAGGTTGCCTGGCTGGCGTTCCTGGGGCAGCTCCCGCCCGTGCTGCTTGCTCTGCACGCCGGTGCGCTCGCGGACCGGTACTCCAAGCGGTGCCAGATGATCACCGGCGATCTGGTCAGCGCCGCGGCGCTTGTGACGGTGCCGGTGGCCGCGGCCCTGGGGATGCTGACCCTGACGCAGCTCATGGTCGTCGCCGCGGTCCAGGGGGCCGCCGGGGTGCTGCACGACGCGGCTGCGATCAGCCTGCTGCCGAAGCTGGTCCACCCGTCCCTGATCCAGCGAAGCAACAGCCGCGTGGGCGCGCTGTTCGCGATCGCCGCGACCGGCGGCAGCAACCTCGGCGCCGCGCTGACCGCGCTGCTCGGCCCGGCCCGCGCCCTGCTCGGTGACGTCGCCTCCTACCTCCTCAGCGCCTGGTTCACCACCCGAATCCAGGCCCGAGAGACCACCCCGGCACCCGCCGGGAACCGCCGGTTGCTGACGGAGATCGGAGAGGGCCTGCGCTATGTGCGCGCCGACCACCGGCTCAGCGTGCTCACTTGGGTCAACGCCACAAGTTCGTTCGCCCTTTCGATGCTCAACACGCTGTGGGCTCTGTACCTCCTGCGAGTCCTGGAGATGAGCGCGACCGCTTTCGGCGTGGTCCTGGGCCTCGGCGCCCTGGGCGCGGCCGCCGGCGCGTTTTCTGCCCCGGCCGTCGCGCGGCGGTACGGGCCCGGGCCCATGATGCTCGGCGCACTCGCCCTCACACCACTCACCCAGATCCCCCTGCTGCTGGCCTCCCCCGGCCTCGGCTGGGAGTTCACGATCGGCGGCGCACTGTTCCTGCAGCTGACCTGCGCCGGGGCAGCGGGCACCACCCAGCGGTCGATTCGCCAGATCATCACGAAGTCCAACATGCAGGCCCGGATGCAGGCCGTGAGCACGTGGCTGACCTCCGGGGCCCGGCCGTTGGGGGCGCTGCTGGCCGGTGGGCTCGGCACATGGGCCGGAGTGCGCACCGCCCTGATCGTCGGCACTTGCCTGCTCGCCGTGCCGCTTGCGGTCTTCGTCTG
Source organism: Streptomyces sp. NPDC055103 (assembly GCF_053607625.1). Classification (NCBI taxonomy): domain Bacteria; kingdom Bacillati; phylum Actinomycetota; class Actinomycetes; order Kitasatosporales; family Streptomycetaceae; genus Streptomyces; species Streptomyces sp. NPDC055103. The sequence continues at coordinate 63,825 of NZ_JBSGTX010000001.1, read as the reverse complement.
TTCTCCGCTGCGCGCCCTGCGACAGATGCCCGACCCGCCACCCTCCCCGGACGGCCCGTCCGGGACGGAGTCCAAGACGCCTGCCTCACCCTCGCCCGCCGCCACACCGGAACCGCTCTGCCCTTCCCCGACAACGCCTGACGGAAGTGCCCCGCGATGACGCACAGCACAGGCACGGCAACCGGAGCGGTGTCCGCCCCGCCGTTGGCCACGCCGCACGATGCCGCCAAGATCATCCGGCCGCGCTCGACCTTCGTCCTGTCGGACCCTCTCGACGACGAGTGGCTCGTCATCTGCCGCGATCACTCGCTCTCCGGCTCCAGCCCGGAGGCGGCGCCCGCGCCTACGTGGTCGACGCGCCGCCCGGCAGGCTCACCGCAGGCGCGCGGACTCAAGCATCCCGTCCTGCCGACCCCGAAGTACGCCAAGCGGCTGACCGTCCGGAACCACACCGTCGCCACCAAGCCCGCCCACCGGCGCCGCGACCACGCCCGGGGCCTTGCCCGCGCTGCAGAACACGTGGAGCTGGGCGGAGTCACGCTCTACGAACTGCCCGCGAGCGCGGACGCCGGCCCCTGTACGAGGAGTTCGGCTTCACAGGAGATCACTGGTGTCTTGCAGCTGCCGAGGTTCCCCCAGGTCCCGAAAGAGGATGTGGGATGCCGGAGAGGTGGCTCCCGCCCGAGGAGTTCGCTGCATCGCTGCCGAAGACCAGCAGTTTCGCCCCACCAGCACCGACACACACGAGAGAGAAGCGCATGATCGTCTGGGTCAACGGGCCCTTCGGTGGCGGCAAGAGCACGACCGCCTCGATGCTCCACCGACAGCTCACCACCAGCATCGTGACCGACCCTGAGGAAGTCGGATTCCTGCTGCGCAGAAGCATCGATGACCACCCCGACCAGCAGAAGGACTTCCAGGACTACCCGATGTGGCGCACCCTGGTTGCCCAGGTCTGCGCTGAGCTCGACCTCTACACCCGCGGCGGCCCGGTCATCGCGCCGATGACACTGCTACGACGCGAGTACGCGGACGAAATCTTCAACGCCCTCCACAAGGCCGGCGTCGACGTCCACCACCTCGTCCTGCACGCCGACCCCGACACCATCCGGGCCCGGATCGACTCCAGCATGGAGTTCCCCGACAGTGAGGAACGCAGCGAAAAGGTCCGCGCGTTCCGGCGCCGCAAGCTCACGGACTACGAGCAGGCGTACGCATCCTGGCTGAGCAAGCGGGCCGAGGTAATCGACACCACGGCGCTCAGCCCCGACCAGGTCGTCGACCAGGCCCTCACGATCCTGGGCCGTCTGTGACACACACGGCAGGAATCGAGGAGGAAGACGCATCATGACCACCACCGCTGTCCTGCCCGCCCCACTGTTGAAGGGGGCCCGGATCGGCATCGTCACCGTGTCCGCGCCGGAGCCCGCCCTGCACCCCGAGGCCTTTGAGCGGGGCCTGACTGTGCTGCGCGGCCACGGGTTCGAACCCGTCCTCGGCCGCGGTACCCGTGGCAAGCACGGCTACCGCGCCGGAACGGAGAGCGAGATCCTGGAGGACTTCCACCAGTTCATCGCCGACCCGTCGATCGCTGCCGTGATGAGCGCCGGCGGCGGGAAGAGTGCCAACCGGCTGCTGCGGGGCTTGGACTTCCCGCTGATCACCGCCCATCCGAAGCCGGTTGTCGGGGTGAGCGACCCGAGCCTGCTACTGAACGCCATCACCGCCCGCACGGGCATCCCGACCTTCCACGGCCCAGCGGTGATCTGGGACTTCGGCTCGCCGGACGCCTCAGCCTCCACCGCCGAGCACTTCCTCCGGGTTCTGTCCGGCGACAGCTCCGCGGCCCTGATCGACGCCCCGCTCACCTGGGGCAGGGCTGGGACGGCCGAGGGTCACCTCGTGGCCGGGTGCCTGTCCTCGCTGCGCTGCCTGCTCGGAACGCCGTTCGAGCCCCGCTGGCAGGGCGCGATCCTGGCCTGGGAGGACGCCTTCAAGCCGGTCGACCTGCTCGACCAGGCTCTGACGCACTTCCGCGACGCCGGAGTCCTGGACCGGATCGCCGGCATGGTCGTCGGTGAACTCTTCGGCTGCGAGCCCGCCGAGGGCATCGCCGCCCGGGAGATGGTCATGAGCCTGTGCGACGAGTACTCCTTCCCCATCGCCTTCGGCCTGCCGTTCGGACACACCGCCGTCAAGTACACCCTCCCGATCGGCACCGACGTCCGCATCAGCCCCGACGTCGGCCTGACCATCCTGTCCCCTTGGACCACGACGGTCGGGAGCGACCAGTGATCACCGCCGACGTCCCGGCGGCGGAAATCGAGGGCCCCAGTCACGTGGCTGCCGACGCTCGCGGCGGTCTCCCGCCATCCCGCCTCCACCTCGATCCCGCATACTGCGGAAGGAGAACTGTGAGCCTGTTCGACGCGGCGGCGTCCGACTACGCCCGCTATCGGCCCGGGATTCCCGCTGATGTGGGCCGCCTTCTCGCAGACATGGTGAAAGGTGTTGACCGGCCCGTCCTGCTGGATCTCGGCACCGGCACCGGGCAGGTGCCGGCCGCCCTGCTCCCGGCGCTCCCGCGGATCGCGCGCGTGGACCTGGTGGACCCCGACCGCGGCATGCTCCACGAGGCCACCACCGCGCTACTGCCGCTCCTCGGCGACCGCCCGGCCGGCTTTCACCCCGTGGCTGCCGAGGACTTCTCCCCGCCGTCCGACGACTACCGGGCGGACCTGGTCACCTGCGCGAGGGCATTCCACTGGATGCCCCGGACTGCGGTCCTCGCGAAGGTCGACCGTGTCACCGCCCCCAGTGGCGTCCTTGCGATCATGGGTGACGGCAGCCTCTGGACCCACCAGTCGCCGTGGACGACGGCCCTCAAAGGGCTGGTCCAGTCCTACCTCGGCGAAGACCGGCGGGCCGGCACGGCCGGGGTGTACGGCGGGGCAGGCCGCCGCTACGAGGACGACCTCGCCGATTCGCCGTTCAGTGACATCGCCGAACATCACTTTCCCGTCCACCGCATCTGGACCCCCGACGGGGTGGTCGGCTATCTGCGCAGCACCAGCTTCGCCCGCCCTGCGCTGTTCGGTGGACGCCACGGGCATTTTGAAGCCGAAGCGCGCGAGCTTCTTGCGGAGCACGCCGAGGGTGGAGACCTCGCTGAGGACACCGCGTTCACGGTCCTGCTCGCCCGGCGTCCGGGATGTGCCCGGTGAGCGGGGACGGACGGCACACCGTGCCGCTGGACGTGCATCTGCTCGCGACCCGCGAAGGGGAGGGTGGGCCGGAGGTGTTGCTGTCCCGGCGAGCCGGATCCGTATATGCGGCGGGCATGTGGCACGCCATTTCCGGTCACGTAGACGGACCGATCGAGGACGTCGTCACCGCGCTCGTACGCGAGACGTACGAGGAGGCGGGCCTCGTAGTGGATCCGGCCGACGTACACCCCGCGGTCACCATGCACCACCGCTCGCCGGCCGGAGGCGCGCGCGTCGGGTTCTTCTTCGAGGTCCGCCGCTGGGCCGGGACGCCGAAGGTCATGGAGCCCGAGGTGTGCGACGCCATGGGCTGGTTCCCGCTCGACGCCCTGCCGGAGCCGATGGTGGCCTACTGCCGCGCCGGGCTGGATGCGTACCGGGCAGGTGCCGGGGTCGCACTGCACTTTCAGGAGCCGGGGGACCCGATCGGCTACGACCAGGCCGTCGACCGGCTCCGCCTCGTTCCCGCATCGGGTTCCGCCGGGCCGCAGCCCGGGCCGGAGGTAAGAGACTTCGCCGAGCATGCCGTCGGCCGGATCGCGGCATGGGTCGACGTCTCCTGGGCCCGGGAGAACAGCCGCGTCTGGCGGGCCGAAGGCACCGGCGGAGGCCTGTGGTTCGTCAAGGTCCACCAGAACGCCAAGTTCCACCATCGGGAAACGGCCGCCCTGCGCGGGTGGGTCCCGGAGCTGGGCGGCGCCGGGCCCCGCCTCGTGGCCGCCGACCCCGAGCTCCTGGCGGTCGTGGTGACCGCCGTCGAGGGCCGACCCCTCCACGGGGCCGTCCTGACCACCGCCGAGGAGGCCGAGGTATTCCGGTCGATCGGCGCGCTCGCGGCCCGTATCCACACGAGTCCCCTTCCCGCGCCCGGTGCCGCTGCGCCACCGATTGGTCCGTACGACCGGCTGGAGCGCCACCTGGCAGCGGCCCGGCCGCTGCTCGAACCGGGGGACGAGGAGTGCGTCCGCTCGGCCGTCGCCGCCGCCCAGGAGCTGCCGCCGCTCGAACAGGTGGTGACCCATGGTGACCTCCAGTACCGCAACCTCTTCCTCGCCGGTGACGGCACCGTGCGCTTCATCGACGTCGAGCGGAGTGAACCCCAGTCCCGTGTGCGGGACTTCGTCCGCCTCCTCGACTGCTTCGACGGCCGGCCCGATCTGGCCGAGGCGTTCCTCGTCGGCTACGGCCGCCCGCTCACCGGCGCCGAAGAGACGCATCTGGTCGCGAGCACGGCCCTGGACGCGGTCTCCGGCATCGCCTTCGGTACCCGGACCGGGGACCCGGAGCTCGTCGAGCGCGGCCGCCGCACCCTCGCCCGCCTGCGCACCGAAGCCATCTGGCCCTTCTCCAACCGTCCGCAAGGAGGTCTTCCGCGATGACACCCGACGACGGCACGCCGGCTGCCGCAGGGCCCGTTCCGAGGGTGGCGACGCCGGACGAAGCCGCCGAGATCGCCCGGCTGCGCTCCCACTTGATCCCCTCCGAGCCTCTCGACGCCACCTGGCTCGGCATCTGCCGCGACCCGCTCGCGCACGGCTCCGGCCCGGCGGGGACGCCCGCGCCTACGTCGTCGACGCCGCGTCCGGCGGACTTGCCGCATGTGCTCTCGGCTTCACCAGCGATCCCGGCCTCATGCGGATGACGAGGTTCCCGCAGGCCCAGGACGGGAGCCCCCGATGACCGAGTTCCTACCGCCCGAGGAGTATGCGGCGTTGCTGCCGAAGGCGACTGTGTTCGGCGCGCTCTTCTTCACCGACATGAACGACTGGCCCGTGCAGCTGCACGCCGTCTACAGCGCCGAGCATCCCTGGCAGCTACCCGGCGGCACGGCCGAGGACGGCGAGCGGCCATGGGACACCGCGGTGCGAGAGACCGCGGAGGAAACCGGGCTGCTGGTGCCCGGGCCACCGCGCCTGCTAGCGGCCGTCTTCGGCCTGCCCGGCGCGTCATGGCCGCTCGCGACCGCAGGCTTCGTCTTCGACGGAGGACGGCTGACCGACCAGCAGATCGCGAGCCTCACGCTCGCCCCTGACGAACATGACGAGGTGCGAGTCCTCCCGCTGGAGGAGTGGCGCGCGCTGATGCCGGCGCGGGACTCCGCCCGCCTCGCCGCCGTTCTGGAGGCCCGCCGGTCCGGGGTGGCGGCCTACGTCGGCGACTGGGACTGGGACACCGAGACGAGTACGTCCACGAGCACCGAGGAGACAGCACGGTGAGCACGACATCATCCGCAAAGGGCTGGAGCGAGCACTACATGTCGGGCCGTGGCATCAAGCCGCTGTCCGGCGCCGAGACGACCATCGTGCGCGACCGGCTCGTTCCGGGTGCCGATCTGGAGGAGCCGCGGGCGCTGGATGTCTGCTGCGGTACGGGCGAGGTGGCCCGACTGCTCGCCGACCTGGGTTACACCGTCGACGCGGTCGACTACGCCCAGGGTGCCATCGACCGCGCATCCGCCGAGACGCCCGGGCCCACGGTCAGGTACCACTGCGCTGACGTGACCACGGGCGACCTCAGCGTGCTCGCGCCCGCTGACGGCTTCGACCTGATCACGATCCGGCGATCGCTGGCGCACCTGGGCGACCGTACGAGGATCGTTGCCGAGCTCGCGGGCCTGCTGCGGCCCGGTGGAACCCTGTGCGTGATCACCCCGCATGCCGACCGGTTCCCGGAGAGCCTCCGCGACATCTGTCTGGACGACGCCGAGATCTCCCTGCTCACCGACGGCTGGGAGCACTCCGAGCGGGTCGATGCGGAGGACTGCACGGTCGTGCTGCTACGCGCGCCCGGCGCCCGGGCGGCGGCGTATCAGGAGAAGCACCGGCCGAAGGCGGCGGCGTTGGCCGGCGTCGCGGTCGTCGTGACGAACCCGCACGGGCAGGTGCTGCTGGGCTGGAACCCGGCCCGGAACGTGTGGGAACTTCCGGCCGGGAAGGTCGAGCCCGGGGAGCCGTTCGAAGCGACCGCTGTCCGGGAACTGGCCGAGGAGACCGGCCTGCTCGCGACCGCGGAGCAAGTGGTGCTGCTGGGGACCCTGTGCGACGACGCCCACGGTATGACACGGGTCACCGAGGTCGCCCGGCTCACCGAGTACGACGGCGAACCGCTGCCCCTGGAACCCCAGTTGATCGCCCGTTGGGAGTGGCATGCGCCGGGCGCCCTCCGTACTCTCCCGCAGCCGCTGTTCACCGCGTCCGCGCAGGCTCTGAACACGGTGTGGCCTGGCCTGCTGCCCGGTCTCCCGCCCGCGCACTTCACCCTGCGGCCCGCCCCGGCCGGCCGTGAGCGGTTGCGGTTCGGGGAGCCCTCGACGGCGGTGCGGCTGCGTCTTCGGCTCGTCGAGGCTCTGACCGAGGCCGGCTGGACAAGTTCGCCCGCTCTGCGTGCCGCGTTCCAGGTCGTGCCGCGACACGCCTTCATGCCCGAGCAGTCCCTGGACCGCGCCTACGCCAACGAGGCCGTCGCGACCGTGACCACCGACGACGGCACATCCTTGAGTTCCGTGTCCCAGCCCGAGATGCAGGCCGTCATGCTCGACCACGGCCGTCTGCGCGCGGGCAGCCACGGCCTGGAGATCGGGGGTGGCGGCTACAACGCCGCCCTCATGGCCGAACTCGTCGGCCCCGCCGGCACCGTGACCTGTGTCGAGTACGACCCGTACGTCTACCGGCGCACGGTCCGCTTCCTGCAGGAGACCGGGTACGCGGACCGCGTGCGGGTGGTGCTCGGTGACGGCGCGCACGGCGCCCCTGAGCATCTGGTTCCGCCGGGCGGGTTCGACACGATCCTGGTCACGGTCGCTTCAATGGACGTTCCCCCGGCGTGGACGGCGCAACTGGCCGACCATGGCAGGCTCGTGGTCCCGCTGCGGCTCGGCGGCTATACCCGCTGTGTCGCCTTCGAGAAGCAGGGCCCTCTCCTGCGGTCGACGTATGTGAGCCCGTGCGGGTTCGTGCCGATGCAGGGCATCGGTCGCTGGGACGACACTCCGGTCCCCATCGGGGAGAGCGGTTACGGGATCCGCTGGGAGGACACGCCGCCCGCCCCGGTCGACGCCCTGGAACGTGCCGTCGCGGGCGATCCGGTCGAGTTGTGGACGGGCGTCACGGTGGCCGGGGGCGAGTCGTACGAGACGCTGCAGCTCTGGATGACCGTCGCTCTACCGGGCTTCTGCCGCCTGACGGGTGACCGTGAGAAGGGTCCGGTCCTGCTGCCGAAGAACCAGGACGCCGCAGCCATGGTGTCGGGCCGGTCCCTGGGCTGCATGACCGTCCGCCGCATCGAGCACGACGAGACCGCCGGGGAGTCGCTGTGGGAGTTCGGCGCGCAGGGCTTCGGCCCTGACGCCAAAGCCCTCGCGGACACCGTGGCCGGCGCCATCCACGCCTGGGACCAGGACGTCCGCCGCCACGCCATGCCTGTACTGACTGTCCTGCCGACCGCGATGCGCGACGAGCAACTGCCCGCATGGCGCTTCATCGACAAGGAGCACTCCCGCGTCTTCCTCACCTTCCCGGAGGGATCGTCATGACTCCAGGTACTTCCCCCGCCGGCGGCCCCCCGACGGTGTTCAGCGCCCCCGAGGACGCCACTGACCGCGCACGGATGCGGCGTGCGCTCGCGGCAGCGGCCCGGCTGCTCGCGGTCCGGTCCGAAGGGGCGGAGGTATGGGGCTGGCGGGGCCGCACTCTGGGACGCCGGGCCGGTGACCGCTGGCTACGCGTCGTCTCTGCCTTGAAGGAGAAGCAAGGCGGACGCCTGTGGGAGGGCACGGCCCTGGCCGACACGCATGTGCCTCCATCCGTGCCGCGGCCCCGGCTCCATGATGTCCTGGACTGGACCGGCGGCGATCACGCCTATCGTGCCGAGCTCACCGAGTACATCGCCCTCCCCACGGTCACCACCGGCAGTCCGGTACTCGACCGCGACATCGAGCTGCCCAGCGCCTGGTGGGCCGACCTGCGGTCCGCGCTCAACGCGCTCGCGACCGTGCCTACGGACCGCGAAGCGGTGCGCCAGCGGTGGATCGACAAGAACTTCCGCCGCTTCCTCGGCATCGATCCCATCCAGGTCCGGCACTTCACGACCGGGCACGCGGATCTTCACTGGTCGAACCTCACCTCCGGGGCCCTGGTACTGCACGACTGGGAATCCTGGGGACGACTGCCCGTCGGGTACGACGTCGGCCTCCTGCACGCCTACACCCTCACCGTGCCCGCGACCGCGGCGCGCATCCGGCAGGAATTCGCCCACGTCCTCGACAACCCTGCCGGCCGAGCCGGAGAGCTCGTCGCACTCGGCCAGCTCCTGCAGGCGTGCAGCCGAGGCGTCCACCCCACTCTTGCCCCGCTCATCGCCCGCCAGGCCGAGCACCTCACCGGCACCCCCGTACCCGTGTAGGTTCCGCGTCTCGACGCGCAGTGGTCGCGCCAGATGCGCAATCGATGCGCAATTCCGGGCCCGAATGCGCAATGGATCTCGTGACCAATGTCGACGTCGAAGGCGACCCCTCGTCGGCCCACGACTCCGCCGCGGGATTGCGCATCCACGGCCGACCGGACCACTGCGCATCGAGCCCGGAATCCCAGGTTTCCGCAGACCCCAGTGCGCCCGAAGGCGTGGAACCTACAACCCGCTCCCTGATCGATCCGGCCACGACCAGCCCGGAGGAACCCATGCCCGCCCCGCGCATCGGCGTTGCCGTACTCGCGCTGTGCGCAGGCAGCCGGCCACCGGTCATTTTCCCCGCACGCACGTACGCGCACCAGGAGGATCCCTGTGAAGACCAGGAGCCAGCCCAGCCTGTTGGGCGTCTTCGCGCACCCCGACGACGAATCCCTCCTCGCCGGTGGCATTCTGGCGCAGCATGCCGCCGGCGGTGCCCGTACGGCCGTGGTCACGGCAACGTGGACGGCGAGTAGTCGCCGGGCACCCGAACTTTCCGATGCCCTCTCGGTCCTGGGTGCCGGTCCGCCTCGGCTGCTCGGCTACGCCGACGCCCGCAACCCGGAGTCGGCGCCGCCCGGGACGGATCGGCTCGTCGACGCGCCCCTCGACGAAACCGTCGGCCGTCTGGTGAGCCACATCCGCGAGTTCAAGCCCGACATCGTCGTCGGACACGACACTCTCGGCCAGCTGACCGGGCACCCGGACCATCGGCGTACCCACCAGATCACCCTCCTCGCCGTCGAAGCCGCCGCACTCGGGCACCTGTTTCCGGAGGCAGGAGAGCCCTGGCGGCCTTCGGCCTTCTACGCCGCGACCCACTCCACCAGCGGTGTCGGCCGTCTCGCGGCTCTGCTGGAAGGCGTGGGCAAGAGTGTGCTCGCGGTTCCCGACTCCCACGTCACCACGATCGTCGACGTCAGCCCGTGGGCAGAGGTGAAGTGGCGGGCAATCTGCGCCCATCGCGGCGAGGTCGCGGCCGCCCGGCCCTTGCCCGGCCTCCTCGCCCGCCTGCCGTCCGCGGACCGCGACGTAATCATCCGCAGCGAGCAGTTCACCCGCCTCACGCCCGGTCCCATCCCCGGCAACCCGCACCAGCTCACTGCCTGACACCCGCCTGCCCAGACCCGCAGAAGCTCCGATCGGAGAAAGATGACCACGACGACCAACCCCGACGAAGCACCCGGCTCGAAGATGACGGACGAGGAGTACGGGGCCTACCGAGCCTCCTCCGCGCTATGGGCCGGCACCTCCGTCCTGATCACCAACCAGACGGGGGAGGTCCTGGTCCAGCACGTCGACTACCTCGACGGCACCTGCCTCCTGCCGGGCGGAGGCGTGGACAAGGGAGAGTCCCCCGCATCCGGCGCCGCCCGCGAGCTCCAGGAGGAACTCGGCGTCACCGCCGTCATCGATCGCGGCCTCGCCGTCGACTACGTCTCGCCCGGCGCCGTGAACGCGCCCCCGGAGATGCGATACCCCGGGGAACTCCTGCACGTCTTCGACGGCGGCACATGGGACGAGAAGCAGATCGCCGCCATCCGGCTCCCCGAGCGCGAGATCACGTCCGTCGAATTCGTCGAGCCCGCCCGCCTGCCCGACTTCCTCTTTCCTCGCGATGCCCGCCGCGCCCTCGCTGCGCTTCGGGCCCGCATCAACGGCGCCGGCACTGCGCTCCTGGAAGACGGCCACCCTCTGTCTCCGACCGTTCTCGACCAGGCGGGGGTCCTGCGCACGCCGCGCGCCCAGCACCACTACCCCTTCCACGCTGCCCAGGTGCCGGGCGCCAAGACGTCGATCCGGCAGTCCTGGGTCTGGGCCTTCGCGCCGGACGGACGGATCCTTCTCCTCCTCGATCCCGACACCGGCGCCGCGTGCCTGCCCGGCGGGACGCCGGAACCCGGCGACCACGGCGACCCCATCGCGACCCTGACCCGTGAGGCCGATGAGGAGGCCGCCGCACAGCTGGTGTCGGTCACGTACGTCGGGTACCTGTCCGACCCCGAGCAGCCGTGCGCGCGCGTCCGCTACGCCGCCGCCCTCACACGCCTCGGTCCTCCGCCCGTCGATCCGGCCACCAACCGCACCTACATCCGGATCCTGGCCACCCCGGAACAGGCCCTGGAGCTCTTCGACTGGGGGCCGCCCGCGGCCGAGCAGCTCACCGCCGTCCATCAGGCCCGCGAGCAACTCGGCATCCCAAAGGCCGCCCGACAGCCCGTCACCGAACTCGCAGGCCCCGCCACCTGGTAGCTCTGCCCCACCGAAGCGAATTCGAGGATCCCTCATGACCTGCGCCGTCCCCTCGCCCGACCAACCGCCCGCTCTCCTCCCGAGCGCATCCGACGGAACACCTACCGGCCCGAACGGCACTCGTCCCGAAGCCATTCGCACGGGGCACTGTCAGTGCGGCCGGATCGCCTACCAGGTCGCTGGCGACCCGATCGATCCGCACCTCTGTTCGTGCCGCCATGAGACGCGGATCAGCGGCGGGCCCGCCGTGCTCTGGGTCGGATTCCGCAAGGACACCCTGGCCTGGACCGGCCCCGGTGGCGAGCCTGAGTGGTACGCGACCTACCCCACCCTTCGGCGGGGGTTCTGTGACCGGTGCGGCACGCATCTCGTCTCCGTGGCCGACGGAGAGAACCTGATCGCGGTGACCGGTTTCAGCCTCACCGATCGCCGCGGCATCGCGCCCGTCGGCCATTCGTTCCGCGATGAGGCAGAACCCTGGGCAAACTTCACCCTCGCCCCGGACTCGGGACACGTGTAGCGCCTACCCCCACCGTGCTGCCCCGGCCTGAAAGTGAAGACCTGCCCGGCGCTGCGTCCGGCCGGCGGCACGTGGGGGCGCACACGCGCGTACGCGGGGAGCGTGCCCCCTGCCTTTCTCGCCAACTTCGCTCCACCGGGCAGAGTGCTGCGACCAGGGGTTCTCCGGCTGCCGTGTGGTGCCCGGGCGGTGCGGACTCGGCCGGGACGGCGATCGGTTCTCCGTGGCCACCTGGCCGTTCACCTCATGTTCGGCCGCTAGAGGAAGGTCGTTGACGGGGATGGCCGGTTTGGAGTGATCGCGGTGCGGTTCTCCCGGGTCGGTGTCGGTGGCCGCTGCTACATCCATGTCAGGAGGGTTCGCATAGGTGCGGCCCTCATTTCGGGAGGGGACAGTTCATGACGCCTGAGGGCTATCACCGGGTGCGGGGCCACATCCGCCGGAATCCGACCCGGCGGTCTGCGAAGAAGATGAGTCCGTGGCTGATCGGCGGCATCGCCGCCGTGGTGGTGCTGTGGGCGCAGTTCTTCGGGTTCGAGGGGGCGCAGCCGGCACAGCCCCCCGCGCCCGGGGTGACGGCGACGCCGTCGGCGGGCCGCTGATGGGGAGGCGGCAGTTAGCGATCCGTCGGCCGCGCGGCGCGGTCGAGTACGGGGCGGCGGCCCTGGTCGCCGCAGCGGTGGCCTCCTTGGTGGTGCGGTTGCTCGTATGGGTGGGCGAGGCGCTGGTGCGGTGGTGGCCCATCGTGACTGTGCTCGCTCTACTGGGATTCGCGGCCGGCGTCTGGCGGGCTGTAGCGGCCGGCCACGAGCACGCGGCGCGAGCACGGCGTTTGTCGGTCCTGCGGTTCAGCCTGGCGGAGCTCGACGCGATGGACGACCGGCAGTTCGAGTTCGCGCTGCGGGACCTGCTGATCCGGGACGGCTGGTCGGCCCGACAGGTCGGGCAGCAGGGCGATCAGGCCGCCGACGTCATCGCCGACCACCCGGCGTACGGGCGCCTCGTCGTCCAGGCCAAGCACACCAAGGTCGCCGCGAAGGTCGGCTCCCAGGTGATGTACCAGGTGAAGGGGACAGCAGGCCCCGCCCACCGCGCGAATGCGGCGACGGTCGTGACGAACGGCGGCTTCACCCGCGATGCCAGGGAGTGGGGAGAGCGGCATGCCGTGGGCTGGACCGACCGTGAACGGCTGCGCTCATGGGCCGAGCTGGGTATCCCGCTCCACCAGGTCCTGCAGCTTCCCGCCCTCACCCGCCGACGGCTCCCTGGCGCTCGCCGGCCCCGGTTCGCCGCGCCGTACGGACGGACCGCTCCGGAGGGGAGGACGGACGGTGTTCGATGAAGACGGCTCCCTCGACCCGTTTCTGAAGTTCCTGCTGTACACCGCACTGGTCCTGGCCGCCGGGAAGATGCTCTGGGAGTGGTTGACCTGAACCGTCATCGGATGGATCACCGTGGACCTGTGGGGCGCGGTCGCCGCACACCCTTGGTGGACCGCTTTCATCGTGATCGGCTTCCTCGCTGTCCTGTTCCTCCTCGCCCGGCTCGCCGGCGCTGTCCTCGACGTTCTCGCCACACCTGCCGTCGCCGGTGTGGAGGTGACATCGGTCGAGCCGGAGCCTGCCCTGCTCACCTACGGGATGAAGCAGCTCGAGGCCATGAGTCCGACCGGGTTCGAGCACGCCTGCGCCGAACTCCTCGCCCGGGACGGCTTCCTCCATGCCCGGCGGGTCGGCGGATCAGGCGACCTCGGCGCCGATGTCATCGCCACCGACGCTGATGGCCTCACCATCGTTGTCCAGTGCAAGCAGCTCAGCCGCCCCGTGAACTCACCGGCCATGCAACAGTTCAACGGCACCGCCCGCCCGGAGCACGGCGCAGATCACGCCGTCATCATCGGCCTCAACGGCTTCACGCAGCCCGCCCTCGACTTCGCCTCCCGCCACCGTCCGATCACCGTCGGCCGCGAGGACCTGAAGAGATGGGCACACGGCACCCACCTCTACGACGTCATCCGCACCCGCACCACCCCGTAGGCCGGCGCCAGGACACAAACGGTCGGCCCAACGCCCCGTCGTCAACCCGATTCGTACTGCAGGAGGAGCACCTTGGACGTGCGCCGTGCCGACCGCCATGACGCAGCCGAGCTCACCCGGCTGCGCCGCATCATGCTCGACACCACACGGCCCACACCGGACGGCGAATGGGTTACGGCGTGCGAGGCGGCTTTCGCCGACTTCCTCGAAGCCCCCAGCTTCGCCGCCTTCGTCGTCGACACGCCCGACGGCGCCGGTCTCGCCTCCTGCGCGGTCGGCACCTACGCCCCTCGCTTTCCCAGTCCCACCAGCAACTCCCCTTTCCACGGCGAGATCCACTCCGTCGCCACCGACCCCGCCTGGCGCCGGCGCGGCTACGGACGCGCCGTCGTCACCGCAACCATGCAGTGGCTCGCCGGCCAGGGCTGCTCCTCCGTCCGCCTCAACGCCTCCCCCGACGGCCTCCCCCTCTACACCGAGCTCGGCTTCCGCCCCATTCCCGCACCAGCCATGACCTGGAGCTGCCGGTAGGAAGCGATCCAGCGTCCCCGAACCGGAGCAGCCGGTGCGGGGGCCGTACTCGCCACATTCGATCTATCTGAGCGCCCCGACGGGCGGGAAGGACCTCCGATGCAGCCCGGGCATCTCCCTGTCGAGTTCCTCGACGCGCAACAGATCGACTTCGTCGAGCACCCTCCACCGGCCCTGTCACCACAGGAGCGAGGCGAAGTCGACCGTCTCTGGGCGAATACGAAGGCCCACAACCCCACCACCTTCGACGGCCCGCTCGTCGCGAGCCTGGGCATCGACCTGCCCGGGCCCGGCCCGCTGGTGGTGCGATGGGCGAGGACGACGTACCGTCACCGGGCCCTGCGGCAGCTCCGGCCGGCCGAAGAAGTCCCCGGGTCCGTCTTCGTCACCGTCCTGTTGCCGACGGAGGACGGACTCGCGGTCGGACGTGGCTCCTCCACCACCGCGGCGCCCGGCCACTGGAGCCTCCCCGGCGGCTCAGCGGAACCCCCTGCGGCGAGGCGCCCCCTGGACATGGCGTCACTCCGTCGGGATGCCGCCCGCGAACTGGCCGAGGAGCTCGGCGTACGCGTCGCCGCCGAGGAACTGCGGCTATGGGGCCTCACCCGAGGAACACGGTTCGGCAGCCTCGGCTTCCACTTCCTCGCCCCGCCCGTGCCCAGCGCACTCGTGCGTCGCCGGCATGCTGATCTCACCGTGTGGGAGACGGAACGTGGAGACGTATCCGAGCTCGACAAGATCTCGTTCGTGCCCTCGGCCGAACAGGCTGCCTGCCTCGGCCCGGGCGCGGACTACCTGCACCAGGTCCTGGCCCGGTACTTCTCGACCTGAAGCCGCAACCCGGTCCGGCGCTCCCTTCTCCAGGCGAACGGGCAACACTCCTCAGCACACTCACCCCGAAGGGACAGAACTCAGTGGGCCTCGATGAGTTGAAGCGGCAGGCAATCCGCATCCATGACCGCTACGACGAGCTGAACCGTCGTGAGCGCGGCCGAGTCTGGACACGCACCGAATTCGTGCTCGGCTTCATGGGAGACGTCGGCGACCTGGCCAAACTCGTCATGTCGGAGGAGGGTGCGAGAGAGCACCCGGGCGGTCGGCCTGCGCTGGAGCACGAGCTCGCCGACTGCCTGTGGTCGGTACTCATCCTGGCTCACCGCTACAGCGTGGACCTCGAAAGCGTCTTCCATCGCACCATGGCGGAACTCGACGAGAGGATCAGTGCACGGTTGTCTCAGGGCGATACCCCTGGCGCGTGAGCCCCAGGCAATCTGGCGCCATCGACCGCAACGACGGCACGAGCCCCGTCTCGATCCGCTTCGCTCTGACCTGCATCCCACGTGGCGCCCGGGTACTCATGACCGCGGCCGTGGCCGTGGCGGTCGCGTACAGCTTCACCGAAATCGAGAGGGTGTTCTCGTGCCCGAGAAGGTCACCAAGGACAAAGTGCTGTGCTACATCGTGCGTAACGGGAGGCTGCTGGTCTTCCGGCACATCGACTACAGCTACGAGGAGGTCGGGATTCAGGTCCCTGCTGGCACCATCCGTGAGAGGGAGACGCCGGAGGCAGCGGCCCTGCGGGAAGCTGGGGAGGAGACCGGCCTGAACGACTTCAAGATCGTGCGAAAACTCGGCGAGGCGATGTACGACATCAGCCCGTACCGGTTCGAGATCCAGCACCGCCACTTCTTCCACCTGGAGCTGACCGGACCTGCCCCGAAGCGGTGGACCAGCCAGGAGAATCATGACGGTGAGCAGGAGCCCACCCGCTTCGAGTGTTTCTGGATCCCGCTGGCAGCCGCCCACGTGCTCCAGTCCGGACAGGGCACCCTGCTGGGAAGCCTGTGCGAATGATCCCTCTTTGACCACGGATCGCAGGAAGCGCCTGCCAGGCCACGCTCAACCGCCTGCGCGAGCGCAACCACACTCCTGCCGGGCACCAGTTCGACACTGACAATGCACTATCCGGAGCCGGATTCTCGCCAAGGCAGCACACAACAACTCCACCGTCACGTAGTCGTCCGCTGCGCTCTGCGGATCCCATTTCATGTCGGGCGTGGCATCCCCGTGACGCCGCTACCTCATCCGCCGGTGGACAGTTGCCCGGCGTCGCCGACCCACCACCCCTACCTCCGAATTCTCGCTACGAAACGCCGCATCACTGACAGACCGGGACGCACCCTCGTGCCCGACGCGTGCGCCGCAGTCGAGACCGCCCTCACCTAGACGGCCGACTGAGCCCGGCGTGTACGACACAGACGAAGGGGCCGACGCCGCGAGCGATCGCGACGCCGACCCCTCCTTGTCGTGACCCTCAGCCTCGGCGGGGGCTCGCGACGGTCGGTGCGGACATCGCCAGGCCGATCATGTCGGCCCAGGCCGCGTCGCCCACGTTGTCCTGGAGTTCCTTGGCCGCGCGCTCGTCTGCTGTCAGCACGCCGAACTCCACCCGGGTCTCGTACGGCAGGTAGTCGAGCGCCAGGCGCCGGCCGACGTAGTCCAGTACGGAGGTCGCCTGCCGGATCTCGGGATCATTGGTCAAGCCCGCGGGCTCGAAGCGCATGCTGACGTACTCGCGGACGAACACCTCCAGCGGAACCTGGTGCCGCAGGCCCTGGGTGATGGTCGTACTGAAGCCGTCCATCAGGCCCGCCAAGGTCGAGCCCTGCTTGGCCATGAAGATCGTGACCGCAGCAGGACGGCCGTCCTCGGCGCAGGCGACCGTGAGATAGCCCTTCCCCTCGCCGACGTTGAACGACCTGGTCGTAGATGTCAGACGCCTCGGGGACCGCGGGGGCACCTGCCCGAGGGGGTGCTCCCCGCTCGTCTGCTTACGCGCCATGCCGTCAACGGTTCGGTCCGCCATTGAATGTGTCCTCTGGATGGTCAAAATGGGCATAACAGGGTTGACGTCCACAACCTACGGGCATTCAGCGTTCGGCGACCACAAGATGTGGGATTTCTACCGTAGAGGTGAGGGGCGGTCGACACCAATCGCGGCACGCCGAACATCCGCCCCCAGCCTGTTCGTTCGGTGGTCGCGCTGCTCAGCCCTCCACGAGGTGGGGAAGCGGCCGGACAAGGACGTCCGGGTGTTGCTCCCGGAGCTCCGCGAGCCGGCCCAGTACCCGGCGCCGGAAGTCCGGCCGGCCCGACCAGATCACGCTCCCGGAGTAGGTGTCGCTACGCGCCCAGTCGCGCTGACTACGCCCGTCGTCCTCGCTGGCACCGAAGAGCGCCTCGTACATGTCGGTGGCCGGGAACGATGTGAAGAAGTGATGCTTCTGCTCGTTGTGCGGCAGCTGGGCCAGGTCCTGGATGACACGAATCGTGAGGTCGCTGTCCTCGCCAGTCTCCTGCGGAAGGTCGTGAATCCAGCTGGTGAGCTGGACGATGCCGGCCTCCGACAGCACCCGGCAGCCGTCGATCGTGCGCTGGACCATCGCGTTCTTCGCCATCGCCCCGGTTCGCTCCCCCGGAGCACGACCAAGGACCGCACGCTCCCGCGCCCGTACCCACATCCTGCGGGTGACGTCCGTCCGGTCGCGACCCCACAGCAGCTAGTCCGTCATCACGGCATCAGGCACCGCTACGGCCAGGCACGTTGGGCACCCCCCTCCCTGCGCCTCCGCCCCGGCCTCGCCGCTGCCACAACATCCTCCTTCCTCAATCAGAGCCTCGCCAGGACGACACCCGCGCCCATCTCCATCAGGCCCCGTGCGGCAACCCGTCCCAGCTCCTCCGGCCGCGACGCGTCCCCCTCGACCTTCACCCGGTACTGCGTCTTCCCGTCCAGCGAAGTCACCGCCGCCGACAACCGAAGCAGTCCCTCCCCCGACGTCCGGGCCCACGCCCCCACCGGTACCGAGCACCCGCCGTGGAGCTCGGCGAGCAGCGCCCGCTCCGCTCGCACCGCCGCGTCCACCCCGGCGTCCCCGGTCCCCGCCAGCAGCACAGCCGCCTTGCTCCCGGCCCGTACTTGGACGCCGAGCGCACCCTGCCCCGGTGACGGCGGGAACGTCTCCTCGTCCCAGACCTCCACGATGTGCTCGGCCAGCCCGAGCCGGGCGAGCCCTGCGACGGCGAGGACCACCGCGTCGTACCGGCCTGCTTCCCGCAGCGCATCGAGCCTCGTGGGCACGTTGCCCCGCACTGGCACCACCTCCAGATCCGGCCGGAGCGCGAGGAGCTGCCCGATCCGGCGCGGCGCCCCCGTGCCCACCCGGGCCCCAGGCGGCAGGTCCGCCAGCGACCGGCCGCACAACGCATCCCGAACGTCCTGGCGCGGGCCCGGCGGGCGCAGCAGCACCAGCCCGTCCGGCATCGCCGTGGGCAAGTCCTTGAGCGAGTGCACGACGACATCGACCTCACCGGCCGCGAGCGCCGCCTCCTGCCGCGAGGAGAACGCGCTCGTCCCGGTCGCCCGCGCGACCTCGGCGATCGTCGATGTTCGGCGGTCGCGGTCGCCCTCTTCGAGGATCACCTGCTCTACGAACTCGACGCCCGGGAACAGATC
This sequence comes from Streptomyces sp. NPDC055103, assembly GCF_053607625.1. Taxonomy (NCBI): domain Bacteria; kingdom Bacillati; phylum Actinomycetota; class Actinomycetes; order Kitasatosporales; family Streptomycetaceae; genus Streptomyces; species Streptomyces sp. NPDC055103. Next base: position 45,258 of record NZ_JBSGTX010000001.1, on the reverse strand, counting down.
CCGCCACCCGGCCAGAACCTCGCGCACCTGTGCCCTTGCCAGACGGCTCGCCCGCGAGCCCACCACCACCCGCACCAGCGACCTCCGCACTCCGGAACCGATCTTGACGGGCAGCCTAAACCCGCGCAATCAGTGCTTTTACCGACGGACCGCCGGAGGTTCGACGCCCCTTGGCGCCGCAGCAGGTGACCGGCAACACCTCGGCCGGAACCGTCATCTGATCGCAGCTGCCGGCCTCGCGTCCGACGGGCCCGCCCACGGGACGCAGGCGGGCGCGCCGGCAAGTGACGTACATCCTGGGCGCGGGCCTGATCAGTCCAGCCCGCTCACACCACCCCCGTATCAGCTCGACCGCAAGGTCTTCGCGAGGACGACGCTGTCGTAGTTGGTTACGTCCCACCGCCACGTCCCGACCGGCGCATACCCGCGTCGGCGGTACCAGCCGACGAGGTCCGCAGCCTGCAAGGAGGTGTCGATGACCACCTCCGTCGACCCCAGAGCAGCGATCCGCGACTCCGCCAAGGCCAGCAGCCGGTTCCCGAGTCCCGTGCCCCGCTGGGACGGATCGACCGCCAACTGCCAGAACGAACCCCCGCCCGCCAGGGCCGGGTAGCCAGCCGGAGTGGTGTGTGGAGCCGACACGGTGACAGTGCCGACCAGCGCCGCCCCGTCCAGGGCGACCCAGCACTCACCCCTGCTCAGACGGTTCGTGGTGTCCTGCGGAGACTGGTAGGAGGCGAAGAAGACCCGCCCCGCAGCGGCGTGATCAGCGTAGGCGCGATGGAGAAGATGCGTCAGCTCCTCCACCGAGTCACCCTCGTGAAATCGCCTGAACTCGACGTTCCTTGCCCTACCCTCAGCCGTCGGCTGCCGATCGCTCATGACCAAGCATCGTCCCACGGCCACCGGCACCAGCTCCGGCGATAGGCAACACCGACACCAGCGAGTTGTCATACGTCCTGCCGCAGCCGCCGCCAGTGGGACATTGAGCCGGCGGCTGACGACGGCCTGGCCCAGTATCGGGGGTCGGACGACCACGGCCACCAAGACGGAAGGCAATGTCGTCATCACAGCCGATCTCGCCAGCGAAGCCATCCGCGCCGCCACCCCCGGCGCCCACACACATCGCCGCCGAGGAAGACCACGACAGCCACCACGTCACCGGCCCACGCATGCTGGTCTGGTTCGTCAACCCGCTCGACCGCACCCGCCCCTATCTGAACGGCTCGCCCGACTTTGCGATCCGCCCGGCGCGCTGGCTCGCATCCATCGAGCTGTCGACACTCAGCCCCTCCTGAGCTGAGTGCACCACCTCCGCCAGGGCCACGGCACCCTGCCCGCTGGGAGCCCGGTCATCGGAAGCCGGCCGGGAGCTGTTTTGGCCCTCTCGACTTTCTTCCACTGCTCGATCGCGGACGAGCACGCCAAACGGGAGCTGGAGCGTTCCCCGCTCTGCCCTCCCTGGCTACTCCGGCGCCAAGGCGGCGTCCACCGCCTTCCCTACACGGGACGGCTCCCGCGCACAGCCGTACCGCGTCGAAGGTGTCTTCGCTACCCCTCGAACGATTCACCGATGAGGCCTTGGCCATCGGCATGCTGCAACAGCCAAGTGAGCGTGCCGTGCTGGTGCTCGCGACTGCCAGGGCGGGGACCTCCGGTGACGGGCGCACGCCAGAGCTATGCGGCGACCGCGTATCGCGGCCGTGGCCGCGGCCCCGCGCACACCCCAGCACGGGCACGGCAACCACGAGGCTCCTGGCCGTCCGCCAGGGAGACGCCGTTAGCCACCGGGCACGCGCCCGGCCCGATGTTGAACCAGCAGGGTAGGTCGCGCGGTTGATCGAGTATTGGTACACGAGAAGGGCCCCCCTCCCCCAGATTGGATGGGGAAGACGGGCCTTCTGTTTTCCGCTGGCAGTCGGCTCAGCCCTGGAATGATGCGGTGAACGCCGCCCACTGGTCTCGGTCGAAGGCGAGGATGCCGGCCTCGAGGTCCTTCGTGTCGCGGACGGGGACGATTCGAGGCAGGTTGGTGGCGACCTCGACGCAGTTACCTTCCCCAGCGCTGTATGAGGACGTGAACCAGTCGGCATCGGTGAGGTCGCGGGCGGGTGCGGTGTGGGTGTGCTCGGTCATGAGCTGTTCCTTTTCTCCATCTTCTTGAGCAGTGCCAGGGAGTCGTCCACTGACAGGGCCGAGCCGACGATGAGGCCGAACGCATCGTCGAACAGCGTCACGTCCTCGCCGCCTTCGGCGTAGTTGGAGCCCTTGAGGTTCTCGATCTGCACCACGTCGGGCATGGGATGCGGGAATCCGAACAGGCTGAATGCCCCGGCGCCGCCGGGGTGAGGGGTGGAGTTGAGCGGCATGATCTGGATAGTCACGTTGGGCAGCTGCGCCCTGGAGATCAGGCGGGCGATCTGGTCCTTCATGATTTCAGGCCGCACGGCGAAACGCTGGTGCAGGACGGCCTCGCTGATGACAGCGCGGAGCTTGAGGGGCGTCCGTTCCGGCCGGGTGGTGAGAACCGACTGGCGCGTTACGCGCACCTCGGCCAGCGCTGCGACTTCCTCGGCGGTTCGGGTCAGCGCGTGCGAAGAAATGGCCTCGCGGGCGTATGCGTCCGTCTGGAGCAGGCCAGGGATCAGGAGCGGCGACCACTCACGGACGCTGTCGGCATCACGCTCGAGAGAGATCAGGTCGGCGTACGACGGGGCCACAACCCCGCTGTAGGTCTGCCACCATCCGGTCTTCCCCGCGTCGCGGGCCAGGGCCTCCATGGCTGCTATGGCGGCGGGGTCATCGACCCCCATGACCCCGAGGAGCTGTGCGACGTCCTTCGGGTTGAGCTGCCCCTTCGCGTTCTCGATGCGCGAAAGCTTTCCGGGGTCCCAGCGCATGGCCTTCGCCACGGCATCGCCGCTCATTCCGGCTTTCGCCCGGTAGTTGCGGACCAGCCCTGCGAGCCGGCGCCTGCGGACCGTAGGCACGAGCGGAACTGTAGGCATACCGCCACTTCTCCTCACTGACTGCGTAATGGGTAGAGCTGATGAGGCGAGCCCCGCATTCGGGTGTTGCGCAGTCTCATGCGGGTGATGCCCTGCTGCCCTCGGGTGCTGCTGGCCACGTCACGGGTGCAGTGTGACGGCGCGCGGGGGTTCAAGTCGATAGAACACCCGTTTTTCACTTGGGGAGTTGAACCCCAATCTTGCACCCGCCTACCCCATGGGTGCATTCTCTTCGACAAGCGAACATGACTGTGCGTCAAATCATGATCATTTGGCGACGCTTGGTTAGCGCGCTCCCATCTACTGCCGGCTCTGAGCATGGGCCCGGCATGGCGGCCCCGGCGCCCGCCCCACCCGTCGGGGGCCGGGGCCGCCACCACTCCAACTCGGCAGCCTCAACGCAGAGGAACGGCGATGAACACGCCCAACCCGAGCACCACCCCGAACCCCCAGCACGGCCGTCCCGCCGGTCCCGGCGCGAAGTTCGCCCGCGACCACGGCCCCGTCGCCCGCTGGACCCCGGACACCTGCGACCTGTACCTCGACCTGTACAGCGCCCCCACCCCCCGCCGCACGAGGGGAGCCGCCACGTGACCAGCACGCTTACCACCCCCGTGCTCCCTGAGGCGCGGCGCATCCCGGAGATCATCAACGCGATCAAGGTGGCCGCCTTGCTGGACCACATGAGTTCCGAGTCCGTGGGCCCGCCTAGCTACCGCGCCCGCTACGTCGCCCGCGACACCGCCCCGGGCCAGGCCCGCCAGAGCGTCACCCTCGCGCTGGCGGTCTGGGGCATGGGCCACGTCGCCGACACCGCGCGGCTCCTCGCCTCCGAGCTGGTCACCAACGCCGTCGTCCACACGGACTCGCGGATCGTCAGCATGGTCGTCACCCGTACCAGCGACACCACCGTCCGGATCACGGTGATGGACACCGGCCGGAGCAAGATGCCCGTGCCGGCCTCCCCGGGGGGCGACGAGGAGCACGGCCGCGGCCTTGCCCTCGTCGCCGCCCTGGCCGACCGGTGGGACATCGAGCACGTCGTCACCGGCAAGCGGGTCTGGTGCGAGCTCGACACCACGAAGGCGGCCCAGCAGTGACCGCCCCCCGCCGCGAACCCGCAGAACCCACCACCCCCGACCTCCACGACCAGTGGGCCGCCGCCCGGCTCGACTCCTCCCTGGAGGAGCTGACGGACCTGTTCGGCGCGTACTTCACCATCGAGCCCCCCGAGTCCCCGAACTCCGGGCCGGCGGTGACCCCGTGAGCGGCGCCGGATTGGGAGAGTTACACGGCCCCACCCACCTCACCCCCAGCGCCTCGCGCCGCGCCCAGCACGCCCGCGCCGAGGTCGGTGAAGGCGTGGTCGGCCCTGTGATGATCGCGGCGAACGCCATCGGCCTGGCCCTCACCGGCTGGATCAGCATCGGCGAACTCGCCCCCGCGCACGCCGCCCCGGCCACCGTGTCCGACCAGCCGCCCGCCGAAGAGCAGCCGCACGGGCCCCGCACGCCCGCTGTAGCCGACGCCACGGCAACCCCAGTCCCCAGCGCGTCCCGCACGGCGCGCCGCGGCACCCACTGGCTCACTGGACCAACCGGCAGGTCCGCCGCAGCGGCCTGTGCTTCTCGTGCTGGCTGCGGGAGAGCGAGCCCGATGCCGCCCTCTGCGACGGCGGCGCCTGCCGCAACGCGCCCCGTCCCCTTCAGTCCGTGCGCTGAGCGCGCCGCACCGGGCGCCCGGACGGGGAGCCGTCACTCTTCCCCGCCCGGGCGCCTGGAGCGTACGGGCCTTCGGCCGGAACCGTGTCACCAGGACGGACCTGTTTCCGCCGTACCGCTGTACGCGATGGATGTGACGAACGGCCGTCGGGCGGGGCATCCTGGGCGGTATGGACTTCCATCCGGTTGAGCGCGCCTCGGACGCATTCCAGCAGTCACTGACCGCGCAGGAGATCGGGAAGGTCTGCCAGCGGGCGTTCGGGGACGCCGCCACGCCGGTGTCCGCCGTCGAGCTGGGCACGGGGATGTACAACAACGTGTACCGCGTGGCCCTGGCCGGGCGGGACCAGCCGGTTATCCTGAGGGTCGCACCGGAAGAGGCCCGCCAGTTCCGTAGTGAGCGCCACCTGATGCGCAACGAGTACGGCAGCATGCCGTGGTTGGCGGTGATCGCGCCGCTGATGCCGCAGGTCCTCGCGGCGGACTGGTCGCACGAGGTGATCGGCCGGGACTGGATGATCCAGACCCACCTGGACGGCGTCCCGGCCCCTGAGCACCTGGGGACGTACCCGCGCACGGCGTGGCCGGCGTTCTTCCGGCAGATGGGTGCCATCGCCCGCTCCGTGCACGACGTGCGGGGCCCGCACTTCGGGCCCGTCGGCGGCCCGGGGCACGGGACGTGGAGCGAGGCGGTGATCACGTCGCTGGAGGAGATCGCCGCCGACCTGGACGGGGCCGGCCTGGACGCGGCCGACGTACGCAAGGTCGCCGCAGTGGCCGCGCACGACCGTGGCGTGCTCGACGAGGTCAACGAACCGGGGCTGCTGACCGGGGACCTGTGGACGGTCAACGTGATGCTCGACGCCGGGGCCGCAGAGCCCACAATCACCGGGGTGCTCGACATGGACCGCACATGGTGGGGCGACCCGGCCGCGGACTGGACGATCCGCATGGCGCTGGCGAAGCAGGACGAGCGCGTGGCGTTCTGGGAGACTTATGGGGAGCGGGACTGCTCTCCCTCCGCGGTATGGCGTTCGCTGGTCTACGAGGTCCGGCACCTCGGCGCCGTCCGGCTGGAGCGCCACCGGCTGGGCAACGCCACCGGGGTGGAGAACACCTACAACGCCGTAGCCGCCGTTCTGGCCGACCTGAGCTGACGTTCCCGCACCAACCGGTGCGCCCGGTCGTCTGGAGGTTCAGCCGGATACGGCGGTGACGGCGACCCTGCGCAGGAGGTGGGCGGTGGGCAGGCGTCGGCGGGCTTCGCTTTGTAGTCCGGCGAGCGCGGTGTCCTGGCCCGGGTCGCCGAGCTGGAGCGCGACGCGGTAGATGTTCTGGTAGGTGTTGCTCCAGGCCGGACGGGCGTGGCATTGCACGGCGGTGAACCCGGCGGCGTGCAGCACCGCGGGCCAGTCGCTGTGGCGGTGGCGTTCGGGCAGTCGTGGGTCGCCGGGGCTGAGCGGGTGCCAGCCGGTGACGACGAGACGTCCACCCGGGCGGAGAATCCGGCGGGCCTCCCAGGCTGCTGCGGCGCGGTCGTCGGCGTACTGGAGAGCGTCGATGGAGACGGCCGCCGACACGCTCGCGCGGGGAAGCCCGGTGGTGGTCAGGTCGTTCACCACGAAGTGCGCCGTGCCTTTCATCTCGTAGGCGGTGGCCCGTTGCCGGGCCTGGGCCACCGCGACCGGCGAGAAGTCGATACCGACCAGGTCGGCGTGTGCCGCGCGGGCCAGCCACAGACCGGGGCCGCCACGCCCGCATCCGAGATCAGCCAGTTCCTCGCCCTCCTCCAGGGCCAGTTCGGCGTCGATGTGGTGCAGCAGATCGGCGCAGAGGAAGGAGAACGGTTCGGCCTCCGGCGGCAGCGCCGGATCGACGATCCGGGCCACCCGGCTGAAACCTCCAGAGCGGGCTTCGCCGTGGAACAGCGCGTCAAACTCGCCCGACAGAATCGCCGCAGGGTCCTCTCGCCCGATATGCGGGGTGATCGGCTCACGGTGCACGGGTTGCCTCCCTTTCCGGGCTCGGCCCGGGGACAGCGGGTGATCCGGCGCGGTGCGGCGCGCGGTCGGAGTCGACCACGACGGTGATCCGGGCGAGTATCTGCTCGGCCTGGCGCTCGACGGCGGCGGGATCAGGACCGGTGACGATGAAGTGGCCGAGGCGCCCGCGGTTGGTCTGTGCCGGTCGTACGGTCTGGCCGACGGCCGTGCGCAGGTGGACGGCGGGCACACCGGGGCCCTTCTCGGGCAGGCCGGTCACCGCGGCCAGGCGGCCGGTGTGAGGGCTGGTCAGGAACCTTACGCTCGCGTACGCGCGGCGGGCTGGGGTGAGGTGCGCGGGGCGGCCGAGGGCGGTGTCCAGGAGTACCGCCCACGGGTCGATTCCCAGCGCGTGCCGCAGGAGAACGCCGATGTGCCCGGCACCGAGGCGGGCACCGATCTCGACGACCGAGCACCGCCCGTCCCCGCCGACGATGACCTCGGTGTGCGAGGCGCCGTTGCGGATACCCACCGCGGCGATCGCCCGCTCCACCTCCTGGTACACGGCCCGCTCTGAGCCCGGGGGCAGGGCGGCGGGCAGGCTGTGACCGACCTCGACCCGGTGGGCGCCCGGGGTGACGCTCTTCCGGGTGGCGCACACATGCGTGGTCGTCCCGTGCTGCGTGATCGATTCGACGCTGTACTCGGTGCCCTCGACATAGTCCTGGACCAGGACGCGCGGGTCGGACGGCAGGCCGTACATGCCACGTGGGGAACGGGCCGCCCGCCAGGCACCGGCCGCACGGGCGGGGTCGGTGACGACGGTGACGCCAGCGGAGCCCGCGCCGTCAGCGGGCTTGATGACGCACGGGAGGGCAATCTCCCCGGCGGCACGGAGCAGGCGTAGTTCGTCCTCACTGCCGAGGACGCGGGTGCGGGGCGCGGCAACACCGTGGAGGGCGAACGCCTGGCTCATGGCGGCCTTGTCGCGGGCCGCCATCGCACGGGCCGGGTCGTTGCCCGGCAGGCCGAGCTCGGCGCATACCTGCGCGAGCAGCGGTGTGAGGTACTCGTTGGCAGTGAGTACCGCGTCGGCGCCGATCCGGCGGGCGTAGCCGACGACGTCCTCCAGAGCCCGGTCGGGGCGGGAGAAGTCGCTCAGCACGCAGCCGGACAGGATCTGTCGGAGGTCGGCGCCGTAGGCGGAGTGTGTGGTGGAATCGGTGGCGGCGTGGACCCGGTAGCCGGAGGCGGCGGCGGTCCGGGCGATCGCGCCGGACTCGGGGCCGGCCGCCTCCAGCAGCAGGACACGGGGCGCTCTCACGCCAGATAGTCCTCGCGGGCGCCCTCGCGAACCGTGTCGAGGGTGAAGCAGTGGAAGCCTCCGCCGAACAGCCGCCGGTGGCGGTGGCGTACCGGCACGGTGGTGAAGCCCGCCGCGTCGAGGGTCTTGGCCAGGCCGGTGCAGTCCTCGTTGACCAGCACGGTGTTCTCGTCGACGGACAGGACGTTGAGGTCGATGTAGGGGCTGGTGAGGACCAGGTCCTCGTAGTCGTCGTAGACCGGGAACGCGCCGGTGTCCGGCTCCGGCGGCACGATGTAGCGCCACGAGCGCAGCGGTTCGGGCATCAGGTCCCGGATGCCGTCGTGCCGGGCCAGGAACACCCCCGGCTTCAGGGCGAGGACCATGCTGTCGATGTGGTTGTCCGCCATCCGCCACACCCGGTGGACGCGGTACGCGTGGCCGAGGTGCCTCTCCAGCCACTCGGCGCCCCGGACGTGGTTGGCCTGGGCGACGTTGACGACCAGGTCTCGGCCCAGTCGCAGCACCTGCGCGCCGTCCAGCATCATCTCCACGCCGACGTCGTAGGGGCTCGGCCGCGGGTCGTCGACGGACTCGGTCGGCCCGCCCAGGGTGGTCGCGGTGTCCCGCGCGTACGACAGGTCGAAGCTGTTGTCGGTGAGAGTAGGGCGGGGCATCGTCGTCCACCGCGCGCCGGACTCCCAGTAGGCGGTGAAGACGGGGGCGAGCAGGCGGGTTTCCAGGTAGCGGGAGCGGATCGCCGGCGGCGTCTCGATGATCTCGCTCCCGAGGATCAGGGTGTTGTCGCGGATGTTCAGCGCCGGGGTCGGGGCGGCCTCCCAGCCCAGACCCGCGATGGGCTTTGTGTCCGGAGGCAGGGGCAGCGGCCGGTGCACGGCGACCCCGAGCCCGGTGAGCACGGCGGCCAGGGCCTCCACGTCCTCGTGCAGCTCCTCGGCGTACCGCTGCTTGATGGCCCAGCTCTCCCTGCGGCCGCCCGCCGCCCGAGTCAGGCGCGGATAGGCCCAGTCCGACCGGAAGCCGGCCAGGTTCTCGTGATGGAACAGCTCGAAGCTGACGTCACGCTCGTGGGACAGGTAGTTGGCGGCGGACCCGACGATGATCTCGTTGAGCGGGGTGAAGTCGTCGTGACTGTTCAGGCGGGGCATGGGCGTTCCTCTTCTCTCGGGTCTGCGGGGCGGGTCAAGAGGCGCGGGGCGCGGCGGTCACGTGCCGGTCGGCGAGCGCTCGGCCTCTGCGCACCCGCAGGGTCAGACCGCCGCTGTCCGGCTGGAGGGTGCGCTGCTCGCTCCAGCCGGAGAACCGGAACTCCCCGGTGCCGTCGACCGGGACGAGTGCGAAGGTGCGCCCGGCGACCGTCAGGGCGAGGACGTCGGCGTCGCGGTCGATGCGGGCGGGGATGAGGGAGCCGTCCAGCGGGGCGGGTGAGTCGAAGTCCGCGAACCCGGACGGCAGCAGAGCCTCGTACGGCAGCTCGCCGGGCCAGGCGGGAGCTCCGGCCAGGCCGGTGCGGTTGAGCAGGACCTCGCCGTGGGTGAGGAGTTCCTGCCAGGCGTCCGGGAACCAGGCCACGAGGTCGGTGGTGAAAAGGGCGTCGATGACGACGTGGACCCGGGTCACGGTCTGGCTGGTGTTGCGCACCAGGTGCTCGCGGGAGAAGTCGCCATACCAGAGGGTGCCCGGCTGCCAGCAGTGTTCGACGCCGTCCAGGACGAGCACGGCGGCCGGGTCGGTGACGACGGGGATGTGCAGGCGCGTGATGCCTCGGTCGAGCCTGTACTTGGGGTCGCGGTGCGGGTCCGAGACGGCGCCGGGCCCCAGTGCCATCAGCCGTACCGCGTTCAGCGGGGCCGGGAGCGAGTCCAGGATCTCCGCGAGGTAGGGCAGTCGGTCGAGCCAGTGCGTCGGCGCGAACGGCTGCGGCCCGGGGCCGCCCGGGTCAGTGCGTTCCGGATCGCCGCCGAGGCTGCGCAGGGGTAGGACCCGCCAGTCGATCGCGGCGGGAAGGCCGACCTGCCCGCCGTAGGTGTGGGTGCGCTGCGGGTTCCAGGTGTGGGCGGTGACGGCCGCGAGTTCGGCCGCAAGCTTGTCCGCGTCGAAGACGGGAGAGAGCTGAGCGGCCTCAGTGGCCGCGGTGAGGGAGGTGGTCATGGTGAGGCTCCCGGGTCAGGAGGAAAAGGACACGGCGCCGGTGGCGACGTGCTGGCTGGCGTCGTAGGTGCCGGCGGGCACGGTCGCGAACCGCGCGTCGAGCCGGTCGAACGCGCCCGCGTGGCCTTCGGCGGGGTCGTAGGCGAGGCAGAACACGAACTGCACCGGCTCCCCGGGGGCCAGGGGGACGGCGGGCATCGACACGATCACCCCGGTCCGGGTGACCGGGTCGTACGCCAGGCCCAGCTCGTCGAGCGCGGCCAGGAAGACGGCGAAGGAGGGCACCGCCCAGGTGGGCGGGACGTGGTACTCGACCACCTGCCGGGCCGGTTCGGCGGCGACGTCGACGATGGCGTAGGCGATCGACTGGTAGATGTGCAACGACCCGGAGACCTGCGCGTTGACCTCCGTGAACACCACAGCCCCGTTGGGCAGGACCAGGGCGTCCGCACTCAGGTGCCCGCGGTAGCCGAACGCCCGGTACGCCTCGGCCAGCCGGGTTCCGCCGTCCAGCAGCGCCGCCCGCACCGGCCCGGTGACGCCGTCCAGCGGCACGATCTGGTGGCTCAGGCGCCGCCCGACGTACAGCAGGCGGCCCGTCTCGGTGGCCCGGATGCCGCCGTCGGCGGCGTAGTGCTCGGAGTACACCGCGTCGGCGCCGGGCGCGAACTCCTCGACGACGACCGGCCACCGGTCGTTCCCGCTCGCCCACGGCCACCGCTCGGCCCAGTACGCGGCGATGCCGTCCGGGCCCGGGGCCAGGTGGTGCAGATGCCGGGCCCCGACGTGGTCCACGGCCATCTCCGGCTCGCGGACGAGCAGCTGGTTGCCGACCCCGGCCCCGTTGTGGGCCTGCTTGACCACGACGGCCCCCGACTCGGAGCTCTCCAGCAGCGCACCGGTCGCTTCGGTCGCTTCGGCGCGGCTGCGGCAGATGCGGCCCGGCAGGATCGTCACCCCGGCCGCCGCCGCCAGGGCCCGGAAGTTCGCCTTGTTGTTGCCGATCTCCCCGCCGCCCTGCCCGAAGAAGGCCGCGCCCGGGAAGCGGTCGGCCACGCCCAGGGCGTCGGCGAGCCGCGCCACGGCGGCCGACGGCCACAGCGCGAACACCTCGCTCACCGCGCCGGCCCCGGCCGGACCGAGCGCGGCCCGCACCTGCTCCACGAACTCGGGCACGGTCAGGGAGGCGGGATCGAGCAGCCTCTCGCCCCACGCTCCGGTCGGAGCGGCCAACACGGTCAGCTTCTCGCGCTTCACGCCGGTGTGGGACAGGGCGTAGTCGACGAACGCCGCGTCCGGCTCGCAGCACAGGATGAGCAGGTCCCCGGGGCGGGCGAACCAGAACAGGCGCTGCGTCCAGGCCCGCATGTCGCCGCGCTCGCGGATGGACGGATCGATGTGGTTGCCGATGAGGATGCGCACAGCGGACTCCTGAAGACGTGGGGCGGTAGCCCCGGGCGGTGCCGCGCGGCACCGCCTGGACCGGGGAGGGATCAGACGAGGAGGGCGGCGGGCAGTGTGTCGAAGGCCCGCATGGTCGCGGTCCGGCGCCGCAGGCCCTCGCCGGCGGCTGCCAGCCGGGCCGGGTGGTCGTTCAGGGCCGTGACCAGGGCGCGCAGCCCGGCCTGTGCGACGGTCGTCCCGATGCAGGAGTGCGGCCCCCACCCGTAGCCGAGGTGGCGGTTCGGGGTGCGGTCCAGCACCAGCTCGTCCGCCCGCGTGAAGGCAGCCGGGTCACGGTTGGCCGCCGCGAACAGGGGAACGACCTTCTGCCCGGGGGCGATGTCGACGTGACCGATCCGGCACGCCCGTACGGCCGTGCGCGTGGTGCCCTGCACCGGCCCGTCGAAGCGCACCAGCTCATCCACCCCCGTGGCCAGCAGCGCCCGGTCCCGCATCCGGTCGAGGGTTCCCGGGTGGGTGAGAAGGGTATGGACGGCGTTGCCGATGGCGGCCGCCATCGTGCTGTATCCGCCCTGGAACATCACCCGCGCCGTGTTCTTCACATACAGCCGGGCCTGCGCGTCGGAGCCGGGTGCCGTGGCCTGCCGTACCCGGGCCAGCAGGCCGGGCCTGGCGGAGGCCGTGAACCAGGAGTCAACCAGGTCGCTCAGCTGCTGGCGGGCGACGCGGCCCGGCTCGACGAGCGCGGGGTTGAGGCCGCCGTCCATGCTCCGCATGATCGCGTCCGACACCGCGGCGAACTCCCCGTACGGCGGAGGCTCGACACCAAGCAGATCCGCGACAACCGCCACAGACAGCGGCACCGCGATCTCGGCCACCACATCGAACGGGCCCCCACCGGCCAGCCGGTCGAGCCGCTCGCCCACCAGAAGGCGGGCACGGTCCTCCACCCCGGTCAGGTCCTGGGCACGCAGCGCGGTCATGAAAAGGGACCGGACCCGGCTCTGCTGCGGCGGGTCGAGCGTCTGCACGCTCAACGACGGCTCCGGCACCGTGCCCCCGGTACGCCGCGGATCGCGGGCGAACGTCTCGTGGTCGCGCAGCACCCGCACGCTGTCCGCGTACCGGGTCAGCGCCCACGAATCCATGCCCGCGTGCCAGAACACCGGCGCGTGCTCACGCAGTTCGGCCAGCACCGGGTAGGGGTCGCGCAGGATCTCCGCGTCCAAGGGGTCGTAGCGGTCGGTCACAGACAGCATCGCGAGTCCTTCCGGAGCGGGAAGGGCGGGCCCGCCACCTCGGACGGGCCCGCCCCGGACTTCTCGGGCTCAGTGGTCGTACGACATGGCAGCCCCTCCCTGTGCGTCGGTGACGGCGGGCGTACGGCGACGGCGAAGGCTCCGGTCGGCCCTCGCCCGACAGACGGGGAGACGCAGTCCGGCGGGCGGGACAAGGCCATAGGGAACGGTCGTCGCCGCGCTCCGCCCGGTCACGCGGGGTGCCGGGCGGAACACAACGAGTACAGCGGGCGCCGGCCGCGGTGCCCAGAGGAAATCCCTATCCCCGCCCTATCCCCGGTCTCCTCGAACAGCTCTCCCGGGCGCGGAGCAGGTGGTGCAATGGGCGGGTGGACGACGAAATCCGCCACCCCCTCGCGCACGCCAGGAACGAGCGCGGCTGGTCGCAGGAAGAGCTGGCCCGCCGTATCCGGCAGGCCGCCAAGCGGCGCGGCCTGCGCTCGGGCACCAGGGGCTCACGGGTCTCCAAGTGGGAGACCGGCCGCGCCGACCCCGACGAAGACGAATCCCAGCCGCTCATCGCCGAGGTCCTCGGCATCGACTACGCGGCCGTCGCCCATCTCGGCTGGCCCCACTGGCTCCCGGGCCAGGACAGACCGCTGCCACTGGGCCCGCACAACGCCGTCCCCTCACTCCGAGAGGCCCTGATGACCTCCCTGGACCGCCGGTCGTTCATCGCCTACACCAGCGGCTCGCTGGCCGTTCTCGCCCACCAGTGGGCCGTCACCGAGTCCGGCCGGTTCGCACGGATCGCCGCGCCCGGCGAAGTCGACGCCGAGATGCTCGACTGGCTGGAGGCCACCGGGACGGAGCTGATCCGCCTCGCCACCGAACGCAGACGCCGCACCCGCCATCTCCTCAACGCGCACCTCACCACCGTCACCGAGTTCATCAGCGAGTCCCGCTACACCCCCGCCGCCGGTCAGCGGCTGCACACCCTGGCAGCCTCCCTCTCCCAGGCCATCGCCTGGCAGCACTTCGACGAACGCCGCCACGCCTCCGCCGGCCGCTTCTGGCACGCCGCACTCCACAACGCCCACACCGCCCACCAGCGCGACCTCGGCGCGGGCATCCTCTCCGACCTCGCGTACCAACTGCTGTGGCTCAAGGACGCCCGCGCCGCGGCCGACATCCTCGAACACGCCATCCCCCGCACCCAGCACCCCACCGCGCGGTCCCTTCTCCACCTGCGACAGGCCCGCGCCCTCGCCGCCCTCGACGAGGGCGGCCAATGCCGCCGGGCCCTCACCGCCGCGGAGAAGGCGCTCGACACCCCGTCGTACGATCCGGCCCCCGCCTGGTGCTCGTGGATGTCAACCGCAGACCTCGCAGCCGACGGCGGTCGTTGTCTCGCGGATCTCGGCCAGCGGCGCCAGGCCCACCAGCTGATGGACGAGGGCATCGATCTGCTGACCGCCACCCGTTCCAAGACCAAATCCGTGTTCCTGGCCTACCAGGCCGAGACCTACCTCCGGGACGGCGAACCGGAGATCGCCGCGGCGACCGCTACCCGTTCCCTCGACCTGGCCAGCCGGATCGACGCGCCCAGGTGCGTGACGATGGTGCGCGACCTCGAACCGGAGCTGTCGCGATACGCACACACGGCCGGTGTCGGCGAACTCCTCGAACGGCTCCGAGTCGTCGGCTGAAGCCCTGCCACCGGCCACCCCTGCTTGCGAAGCTCGAACAGAGCGCTGCCAACGCGCCCGAGGCGTACCCCGAAGCCGTCGAAGCGGCCCACGCCGACTTCGCCGCCCGCCAGACCGGCGAACTCCCCGGCCCCCGAGCCCAGCCGCAGACCGCACACTGACCCACTTCAGAGCTTCAAGATCATTCCATGGCCCCTTTTGGGCTCACCTTGGAACCGACGCATCGAGAGTCCCGACGACCCCGCGATCACCACTCCCGCATGAGAATGTAGGACTCTGTGACGACCAAATACAGCATCGAATGCTGGATCACCCACCCTGACCAGGGCGTCCTCCTCCTTCAGGTACCGGCCCGGCCGGGCAAGCACGAGGCGTTCTGGCAGCCGATCACCGGCGGCATCGAGGACGGGGAAAACCCGCTTCAGGCTGTCCTCCGGGAGATCCGCGAAGAGGCCGGGCTGGAGTTCACCGACACCCAGCTCACCGAGATCGCCACAGACGTGACCGTCGTCATCTCCCCCGGGCTCACCATCAGCAAGACCCTCTACACCGCCAGCGCACCGGACACCACGGTGACCACCAACCCGCACGAGCACCAGGCCCACCAGTGGGTCGCGCCTGCCCGCGTCGCCGAGGCCCTGTTCTGGGACAGCAACCGCGACAACTGGAAACTCATCAGCCAGCACTACGGCTACGACGACAGCCCCGAGCACGATGAGTAGTGACACCCGAGCGCAGGTCGAGGCGGCGCTCCACTGCCGCCTCAGCCCGATCGCCCACAAGCAACCGCACCACAACACCCACTACAAAGGTGTCACGGCCGACGGAACCGCCCTCTTCATCAAGGTGATCAACGGCCACCCCGCCTACTACACCGCGGAGCTCCGCGCACAGCACCACCTCACCGGCACCCACATCCCCACGCCGAAGATCGTCGACCACGGAACCCTCGACGACCAGCGCCGGTGGCTGGCGTACGAATGGCACGATCTGGAGCCATTCCTCCCCAGCCCAGACCACATCCGCCGTGCCGGACGCCTCCTGGGCAATCTCCACGCCGCAACCAGTGGAATCCACGACAGCCACCTGCGCCGGTATGCCGATGTACGCGACCTCATCACCGAAAAGGTCGCACTCGTCGCCCAGTCCGACCCGCCCCTCGCCGAGCGGATCCGAAAGATCAGCGACCAGCTCCTCGCCAACAGCCCGAAAGTCGTTCCCGACAGCCGCGTCTGTCTCCTCCACGGCGACATGGGCTGGCGGAACCTCCACGTGAACTCCCACAACCAGATGTGGCTGCTCGACTTCGAGCACGCCGCCATCGGCCAACCACTCCTGGACTTCGCGAAACTATGGGACCGCGAACTCAATGCCCGCGAGGACCGCGAAGCCTTCCTCTCCGGCTACGGCCTGAGCCAGATGACCGAGCCCGTACAGCACGAGGAAATCGACGCCGTCCGGCTCTGGGCCGCAGCCAGCATCTTCCCCTACGCCCGGCCCCGCAGAGATCACGACTTCGAGCGCCATGCCTACGAGATCCTGGACCGACTGGAAGGCGGCCGATAGAGATCACGGCGCACGACTGGATCGTGGTCCGCCTCAGCTGACTCACCCGCGCCCAACCGCCCCGGGACAACGCTGACCTCGTATCCGAATCCCCCGTCCCTCCATGGTGTTCGGTGAGACGATCGGGGCGTGAGTGAGATAGCCCGGCGGCTTAGCCGCGCCCCACGGTCGGACCGCCGCGCCCTCGACCGGTTCTGCGAGAAGGTGGCCGAAGAGCTGGTCGAGTCCGGGATGGTCCCCGACTTCACGGTCTCCTCCACGGACTTCGCCACTGACCCGGTCCTGATCTGCGCCGACCGCTACTGGCGGATCCGCTTCCTGGCCGAGCCCAGCCTCGACACCGCCGTCCGGTGCGCCCTGTGGCTCGCCGAGCAAGTGGATGCGGAGCAGCGGCGGGTGATCGAGGGGAAGTGGGGGCTCGGCTACGGGTTCATCACGTCCGACACGGTGGACACCGACACGGCCGTGGAGGCGTTGACCGCCCAGATCGGGCAGCTCGGCGAACAGGCTGCGGACGTCGCCTACTTCGCCTGCCTCTACCAGGGCGGGAAACTCCGCGCGAACTTCTCCTTCCGGGCCTTGTACCGGCTGCTGGCCTACAGCCGTCTCGCCCAGACAGCCGCCCACCGACGTACCGAGCCGGTACTCACCGCCCTGCGGTCGCTGGCCGCGTACGGGGACCGCACCTACACCTCCGACCACGCCCTCGACCTGATGCGGGAGGCATGGGCGCACCCCGGCCGGGGCCGGGCGACGATGGACGTCTGCCTCAACGGGCTGGCGAACTCCAGGTTCTTCCCGGGGCAGGGCGAGGTCTTGGTCGAGCACGCCCGGCAGGCGCTCGACGAACATCCCGACGATCACGGGATGCATTACTGGCTGGCGATCGGCCATCTGATCTGTGAAGAGTACGAGAAAGCCGGGGCCGCGATCGACGAGGCCCTGCGGCTCCTCCCGGCACACGGCAGCCGGGGCAGCCACGCCCTGCTGGTGGAGCAGTACCGGCTGCGCCGCACGGAGATCCTCGCCGCGCAGCGCCTCGCGCAACAGCGCCCCAAAACCGCCGAGCCCGGCCCCGGAACGGAAGCAGTGCCGGGGGCGGTTCTGGGCGCCGGAGAGGCTCCTCTGCCATCGGCGGGTGTGCCGAGCAGGTGGCTCGCGATGAGGTGGGCGGCCGTGGCGCTGCCGGTGGTACTGCTCTCCGCGCTGCTCGGGCGACTCGTGGCCGGGCCGACGCTCGATACGGGCACGGGAACGATGACGCTCGCCATGGCGACCTCGGCTGTAGTAGCTGCGGGGGTCACCGTGGCCTGGCTCCGGGCCCTCGCCAGGCCGCGCGGCGGATCAGCAGCCCGCCGCAGCAGGTGATGGGCAGCACCTCGCCGGCACCCGTGTTGCCCGCCACCTGACCGGTCAGGCCGGGGCTACGCGGAGACGAGATCGCGCAAGGCCTGGGTATGAGGGTGCTCGCCTGCCGTCCCAGGCGGACGGGAACCGAACCCTGCGGGCGTGCTGCAAAAGCCGGTCGACCTCGCCAGACTCCATGGCACGGGACCGTACGGCCTTGCTGCCGTCTGCACGGGCCGAGCGGCGGAGATTGGCCGAAACGACCTCCTCCCAGGGCCATCCGGCAACTTCTGCCGACCCGTTCACGCCCTACCCACCGGGCCAGCAAGCCGGCAGGCCGCACGGTACGGTCCCGGCCCTCCGACACGGGTGGTACGCGTGGACCGGTCACCCCTTGACTCCGAGCCCCCGGGCCTGCCGTGGCCCGGGGCATCTTCAGCCGGTCCCGGTCTGTCGCCACCGACGCGCCGACCATCAGGCTGCTGAGACCGGGGCCGCGCACGTCATGGGAACCGTGCCCCGAATCACCGACCGCCACGCTGTGCCAGACTTGCCCCGCACGCAGCAGAGTCTGGCAGCCTGGGGGAGTCGGCTGAGGAAACGCCGGCCTGGGTACGGGCGCTGATGGCGCAGTACCGGCCGACGCCCGGCGAGATTCCGATGCCGCCCGGCACTGACTGACAGCAGCTCGCTCGATTTGCCGACTCTCGTCGTCGACACGTCCGACGGCTACACCCCCGACGTCAAACAGATCACCGACTTCGCCCCGGCTCCGAGGCCACACTGACCACGAAAGCGGCGATGGCCGGCCCCTTCAGTGTGGTCGGCCATCGCCTGCGGTCGTTTGCTGCCCGACGCTCAGATCTCGTCGGTCGGGGCCCAGATGTACGGGACGGTGCGGTCCTCCTCGTACAGATCCCGCCATACCTCTTCGAGAATCTGGATGCGCTTACTGAGCTGCGGGAGGAGTGCCTGGATCCGCGCCACCGCCTGCTTCGGGTCGGCGGGGAGGATCGCCCTGGTCAGGTGCTTCATCTCCTCGCGGGCTTCGTCCACAACGGCCGCATCCGGGATCTTTACGATCAGCGTGTAGGCGCTGACTTCGCTGATGCCCCACTCTCCGTCCGCTTCCTGGACGGCCCAGATAACCGTCTTGGCGGAAGGGGAGAGCGTGAGCTGGCAGTTCGGCCCGATCATCCGGCTGAGGACGGGCAGGGCGATTCGGTCGTCTCCCGCGAGCGCCGCAGCATCTTCGGCTGTCGGGACGGAGAGGCGTCCGGTAATGGCGTCTGCGATTCGGCGCCGCGCGGCAGCTGTCGGCTGCTCTGGCGACTTCTCACCTGGGGCCTCTGGTGAGTGGGAACCAAGAGCGGTGTCCACGTCGGCGTGCTCGGTCTCGTCCTCTTCCTTGGTCCACCAGGTGATGACGACGAACCGGCAGTCAGGCATGTTCGCCGGGTAGAGCACGTGACTGACGACGTCGATGGGCTCCCAGCCCATCACCGGAATACTCATCCGGAAGACGTGCCCGTCTCTGTTCTTCGTGAGTTCGTTGCATGTTTCCCAGATGTTCCGGACCTCGGGGTCCTTGCACACGTCGCCGATGAGTTCCATCAGCTCGCCGGAGTCCTGCCCGGCAAGGGCGAACTTGAGCATGCGAACGTACTCCACGGCGTGCCGGTGCCAGTCGTGGTATTGAGCGCGCGCTTCCTGGCTCGTCAGGGCCCAGCGCATCAGGTTGGCCCCCGGCTGCATCACCCAGGGCCACCACTCCGCCATGGACTGGTTGTAGCCGAGGATGTTCCAGTTGGCGTCGCACAGGTAGGTAGGCGAGGGCATCTGCTTGTCGATCAGCAGGCGCAGTCCGGTGCGGACGCGGGAGTCGACGCCTCCATCGGCCGCGGTGTTGGTGCCGAGGTTGTTGTACAGCAGGAGCGCGATGAACTCGTCGCGGTCGAGCTGCAGAAGGTCAGCAAGCTCCTCGCACTGCTTGCGGTCAAGGCGGTGTCTGCCGGCGCCGCGCTCCAGGTCGCGATACCACCGTTCGGACCGGTCGATCGCCTTCGCGCACTCACCCTGGGTCACCCGGCGGCCCCTGCGCTCGCCGGCCGCCCTGCGCCAGGAGCGCAGCTGGCCGGCGAATCCCATGACCTGCCCGGCATGCGGAAACTCGCCACGTTCTGGGGACGGCCGGCCGGACCGGGTGGCCGTAGCCTCCCTCTCGCCAGCTTCGTCGCCTGAGGCTACAAGTTCCTTCTCGCTGTCCCCGTTGTCTGCGGGGAGGGGCACTGTGGCGCCCATCCACTTCTCCTCGATCGTCTCTGCCCCTCCGGCGGAGGGTCTGCGGTCCCCGAGACGAGGCAGCAAAAGGGAGGGCTGCCACGCTCCGCGCGACGGCCCTCCCCTGACCTCCATTCCAGAGTACGAGATAAGTTATTGATCTTGGAAATCTTTGCCCGGGGCGGGCGTGACGGATTCCACAGCTTCCTACGCTTGCGTAGGGAGTGGGCGCGCGGCGATATCGCGGCGTTCGGGAGCGAATCGGACAGAAAACCGGCAGGGATTTGCCGGTTTCAAAACCGACAAATTCTTGCCGGTTTTTTCTTTCAGTCCCGAAATCCCCTCGGTCGTCTGCTCATGATCGAAGATCATCACCCCGTATCCCGAACCATCCCGCTTCCCTCGCTGGGGAGTTAGATCGGGACGCCTGCTTCGGTGCGTGAACTCCGGCGAATATCTACGCGCGTAAAACCGACTTGAGACGACGTTGACGACGTTTCCGGGGCGGGTTTAAATCCTGGTCATCAGCAGGTCAGCGGCGTGATCGCGTCGCATGAGCCAGGGGGAAGATCATCGATCCCGACATCGCACCGGCAGCGGCTCGGAGAGCCGACAACACGTCGGTGACGCAATGGACACTGCCTGCCTCTCTCGGCAGCAGCGTTCCTTGTAACGGGATTCAGAGCTATGTATGGACTTGCCGACGGGGTCTGCGTATGTTCGTCGTCCCCTCGGGTGATCATGCCCGGATCGAGACGCGCAAGGAGAACGTAGGCACCTGACGGGCCTGAGGGTCCCAGGAAAAAGCGGCGGCGCCTGAGAGCGGCAACTCTCAGACGCCAGACGCCTCAACAGATCACCCGTCCGAGCCGATGCCCGCGATGGAGATCACATTCACTCGCACCGTCCTTCTCACGGGACCAACCGGTGCGGCTTCACTGAACAGGAGAGTGTCGTATGACCGCCGCTCTGCGCAAGTGGCCGAGGGTTTCGGCCCGCGCAACGAGTGCGATCCGCCGCCTCCCCACAGGGGGTGCTGCCTGATGGCGCGTATCCGAACGATCAAGCCCGAGGCGTTCGAGTCGGAGGATCTCGCCTCGATCGACGTCACCGCGATGGTGACCTTCTTCGGCCTGCTCACGCAGGCCGACGACTCCGGCCGCTTCCGCGACCACCCCGCGATCATCGCGGGGCGGCTGTGGGCCCTGCGCGCCGATCACACGCCGGCCAACGTCGCCGTCGACCTGGAGCAGCTGGCGGGTGCCGGCCTGATCTGCCGATACATGGGCTGTGACGGGAACGATTACCTGCATGTCGTGACGTGGGACAAGCACCAGAAGATCGACCGCCCCTCCGCGTCACGGCGCCCGCGGTGCCCGGTCCACCAGAGCCACCAGAAGTGCGGCGGCTGTTCCCAGGAGTCCTGCCCAGCGGCCGAGCACCCCCGCACTGGGGTCCCGAACACGGTCCAGACGGTTTCGACGCATCCTCGTCGAGCCCTCGAAACGCCAGGATCGTCCGCTGTGGGAGAGCCGGACACGGCCTCGGAGGCCGTGGTGGGCAGCGGCACCGTGCGAGTGAGGAGCGAGGAGCGCCTCGTAAGGTCCGCGTCCGAGGCGCCAGGTAAATCCGCAGGTCAGGCGGCTTTCGCCGAAGACTCGGCGCATGCTCGCGAGGGCTCGGCGTCTGGATCTAGGATCTTGGATCCTGGATCTTTCCCTAAGGGGGGCAAGGCCCACGCCCCGCGAACCGCTGCGTCGGGCACCTCGACGAAGGCGCTGGTGGCCGAGTACGTGCGGGACTGCGCCCACCGTCCTCCCAAGGACGTCGTGGCGCTCGTCGGCCGGCAGGTGAAGGGCCTCCTGGAGGAAGACTTCGACCCGGACGTGATCCGCACTGCCCTGGGCCAGCTGCGGCTGAAGGGCCTGCACGCGACGGTCCTGCCGAGCCTGGTCAACGAGGCACTGAACGCCTCACCGTCCCCGTCCGCCGTCGGCGCCTCCGGCGGGGGCCGCTGGGCGACCTCCAGCTACACGCCCTACCTTGACCCCGCTGCCGAGCCGAGTGGATTCGGAGGCCGACTGTGACCCGCTACCAGCTCACCGATCCCCAGCCCGCCGTACCGGAGCGGCTGCGGGCCCGTCTGGAGGCGAAGCTCGCCGAGCGCGGGATCAACCCGGCCGCCACACTCCCGGACACCCCGGAGCCGATCCCCGCCCTGGAGGCCGCGCAGCAGCGGATCCCGAAGGACTACCGCGATGCCTTGGTGGAGCACCCCGATGTCGCCGCCTGGGTTCGGAAGGTCGCCGACAGCGCGGTCGCTTCGAACTCCGGCGGGCTCAACCCGCAGTACGGCGCTCCTGGCCGGCGTCGGCTCGCGCACGGACCGTCCCTGCTGCTGTGGGGGAACCTCGGGACCGGCAAGACCCACCAGGCGTACGCCGCGATCCGGGCTCTGACCGCTTCCGGGTGCGGGGTTGCCTGGCACGCGACGACCGCTGCCGACCTGTACGGCGACGCCCGCCCGCAGGCCGGCGTGGACCTGGAGCACCAGCTCCGCCGGATCGTCCGGGTGCCGCTGCTGCTCCTGGACGACCTGGGGGCGGCGAAGACCTCGGCGTGGAACGAAGAGGTGCTCTTCCGGCTGGTGAACTGGCGCTGCCAGAACCAGCTGCCGACGGTCTTCACCACCAACCTGCCGCCGGTCCGCGAGCTCGCCGGCTCCCCCAGCCAGCCGGTCCTGCGCGACCTGATCGGCGACCGGGTACTGAGCCGCCTGTCCGGCATGTGCACCCCGGTCCGCTTCACCGGCCCCGACCGCCGCTTCCAGCGCTGACACGCGCCCCCTTCGTCTCCTCGGCCCGCCGTCGTCGCTGGGCCCATTGACTCCGCCTCACCCTGCCCTCCGCCGCCCGGCCGGCGCCGAAGAGGCCAGAGGCGTACCCGAAAGACACCCTGATGCGCTACATCACCACCAACACCGGCCCCCAGTCGGCCCTGCGCTCCATCGCGGACCACAGCTGGCACGCCCGCGCCGCCTGCTACGGCATCACCCCCAAGGAGGCCGACCGGCTGTTCTTCCACGGCCCCCGCAACACCCGTGACCGGGCACAGGCCAAGCAGGTGTGCGCCGCCTGCCCCGTGCGGCTCGACTGCCTCAACTTCGCCCTGGAGAACAAGGTCGAGTGGGGGATGTGGGGCGGGCTGACCCTGAAGGAGCGGGCCAAGTGGCGCGCGCAGCTCGACGACCGCCTCGACTACAGCCGGGTGCGCTCGGCGATCAACGGGCGGGACGTCCACCTCAGCAGCCTGGAGCGCAAGGCCGTCATCCGCTATGCCTGCGCCAGGGGCTGGCGTGCAACCCGCCTCGCCCACGTCCTGGGCGTCACCGTCGACTGGGCCCGTGACGTGATGCGCGAGGAGTCGCACGCGATCGACGACCGCGACCGGTACAACGTGCACTCCGATCCCACCCCGGCCGCAACCGCCCGCGAAGCCAAGGCGCGCGGCGAGGAGCCGCCGACGACCAACGTCCACGACGCGGACAGTCCGGACGTCGAGCGCAACGACGAGGACATCGTCCCGGTGGACCGCCACGTCCACACTCCCGTCCTGTTCGACGAGCTTCGAAAGGCAGCATGACCCACCCTCACGATCCGACCGGCAGTCCCTCCACGGGGGCTGCCGAGCAGTACGTGCTCGTCGCCGCCGGCGCCGTCATCGTGGCCCTGACCATCGCGTCCTTCTGGCTGTCCTACGCTCACCTGGCCGAGATCGCCGGGCAGCACGGACTGGGCGGCTCCGTGACCCGGCAGTGGGCCTGGCCCGGGACCGTGGACGCCTTCATCGTCACTGGTGAACTGCTGATGCTGCGCGCAGGGCTGAAGCGTGTGACGGACGGCTGGGCGATCGGCCTGACGATCACGGGGTCGGTGGGCTCGATCGCGCTGAACGTCGCCGGCGTCCACGGCAGCACCGACGCCCCGGTCCCGCTGCTCGACTACATCGTCGCCGCCGTCCCCCCGACCGCCGCTCTGCTGGCCTTCGGTGTCCTGATGCGACAAATCCACCAGCTCGTCGCGCCCCGCAGCCAGCGTAACGAACCGCCCGCGCCGACTTCGGCACCGGGGACGGAAGTCGCGGCCGAAGGGGACCAGGGCCCTCCCCAGCAGAGCACCGCGGGGACCACGGAAGTGGGGACCGCCGGTCCCCGGGAATCGAACGACTCCGCCGCAGCGTCCCCGGTCCCCTGCCCGGAGCCGGATGCGGGAGTAATCGGTCCCCACGGTCAGGAGGCGGGGACCGGGAACCGTACGGTCCCGGCTGGCGACGGACCCCGCCCTGACGCGTCGGCTGGCACCACGGCCGCCCAGGAGGCTCCCGAGCCACCTCACCGGGGTACCAGCCTGAAGCCCCTGGTCAGAGGCGACCGTCCCCAACATGAGCACGCCATACCGGGGGCCGGTCTTGAGCAGCCGCTCCCCCACCCGACCTCGGAGGACTGTCCCGACGACGGCGGGGACCAGGAACCCAACGGGGACCGTCCCGACACCGACGGGGACCAGGAACCCAACGGGGACCGTCCCGACACCGACGGGGACCAGGAACCCAACGGGGACCGTCCCGACACCGACGGGGACCAGGAACCCAACGGGGACC
>NZ_JBSGTX010000001.1:0-20769 GCF_053607625.1 Streptomyces sp. NPDC055103 | reverse complement strand
GTCCCGACACCGACGGGGACCAGGAACCGTCTGCGGGTCCGAAGGGCCGGCGGCCCCGTGCCCCCCGGCTGACCGAGGACGAGATCGTCGAGCTGGTCCGCCCCCACCTCACCGGCGTCTTGAAGCGGGACGGCAACGAAGCCGTCACCCGCGTCCAGCTCCGAGGGATCATGCGCGAACACAAGATCCCCATCCGAAACGACCGGTTGACCCCGGTTCTGGCCCGCCTGCGTACGCCGCAGCCCACGACCGCGAGGAGCGCTCGATGAAGACCTGCCGGGAGTTCGTCCGAATCCAGGCCAAGTACACGCAGGAGACCACGTACCTGCTCAACTATGCGACCCGGCACCGGGGCTCGCCGACGGCAAAGGGCAGCACGGGCCTGGCCAAGGGCAGCAAGCACCGCATGGCGAAGGACCTGTCCGGGCACGTCGCACGCTGCCTCGAATGCGGATAGCCCTGGCGACGGGCCGATGGTCCGGCGTCCCGCCGGGCCGCTCGGCTCCGCCCAGCCGCTCCGACGTTGCGACCGGAGCGGCCCCGCTCTTCCCCGATTCAAGGACCCGAACACCGTGATGAACGAGCAGAACACCCCCATCCCTACCGGCAAGCAGCAGACCTCCAACTCGGTCTCACGAGGAGCAAGTTGGGGCGGAAGCGTAGCTTCCGCCGAACCCGCACCCGAAGGGGCGGGAGAGGACCTGCACCAGGGGGCGCAGGTCCCGGAGGCTTCGACCGAGGGCGGATCGAAGCCGGGGGAAGAGCAGAAGCCGAAGCCCCGCCGCCGCGAGCGCCGTGCGCGCCAGCGTCCCCGTCAGCCGCCCGCGAAGAAGCGTCTGCGCCAGCCCAACACCCGTTTCAACGAAGACGAGTACGCGCTGATCGTCTCCGCCGCCGCCACATGCAACCTTTCCGTCGCCGGCTTCCTCGCCCGTGCCGCGCTCGCCGCCGCCCGCGACCTCGATCGTACGAGCGCCGAGATCGCCGATGACCGTGAAGTGATCACCGCCCTGTTCGACAGCCGGCGCAAGCTCGGCTGGGCCGGAAGCAACCTCAACCAGGCCGTGAAGGCTCTCAACTCCGGCACGGACGCACCTCAGCTGCAGACAACCCTCACGGCCGTGCGACGCGCGGCCGAAGCGGTCCACGCTGCCGCGACCGCAGTTCTCGACCGGCAGCAGGCGGCATGATCCCGAGCGTCAACGAGCCCGGCGACCGGACCATCGGCCTGCTCGCCTACCTCTACGGCCCCGGCAAGCACGAGGAACACGTCGACCCGCACCTCGTCGCATCGTTCGACGGCATGGCCCCCGACCCCGGCCGCGACCCGTACGCCACGCTGAAGGACCTCCAGCAGCTCCTGGACCAGCCCGTCCAGGCGCTGCCCAAGCATGCCCGGCCCGCCAAGCACGTCTGGCACACCTCCGTACGCGCCGCGCCCGGCGACCGGACGCTGTCCGACGAGGAGTGGGCCGAGGTCGCCCGCCGGATCGTCGCCGCCACCGGGATCGACCCCGGCGAGGGGCAGCCCGGATGTCGCTGGGCCGCCGTACGGCACGCGGACGACCACATCCACATCGTCGCCACCCTCGTCTGCGAAGACGGCAGCAGCCCCGACGACTTCCGCTCCGGCAAACGCGCCCAGGCCGAGGCCCGACTCATCGAGAAGGAGCTCGGCCTGCACCAGGTCGCACCCGGCGACGGCACCGCCGCCCAGCGCCCCACCAGCGCGGAGCGGCACAAGGCCGAGCGCCAGGGCCGCGAGCGCACCGCCCGCGAGGAACTCCGCGAGACCGTACGACGGGCCGTGGCCGGCGCGACCAGCGACGAGGAGTTCTTCGACCGCCTGGGCGCCGCCGGCCTCCTGGTCCAGAAGCGCATCGCACCGTCCGGAGATCTCCTCGGCTACAAGGTCGCCCTGCCCGACGACCGCAACAAGGACGGCGAGCCCGTCTACTACCCCGGCGCCCGCCTCGCCCCCGACCTGTCCCTGCCCCGCATCCGTGAACGCTGGTCCGCAATTAGCCCCGGACGAGGCAACATCGCGGTCGAGGCACCAAGGCCCTCGGGGCCAGGAACGCCGGCCGCCGCGCGCCGACGGACGGCGGCTGCGGCCTGGCAGGCCGTCCTGGTCATCGAGCAGGGAGACGACGCAGTTGCCTCTGCGTACATCGCCGCCGCGGGAGAGGTGCTCGATGCGCTCGCCAAGACCTCCGCTGCACATACCCGGCGGGAACTGCGAGAGGCTGCCTGGGCATTCGAGCGGGCCTCCCGCTCCCACGTCCGCGCGGTTCGAGGCCGCGACCAAGCGCTGCGGCAGGCCGCCCGCGACCTCGTCCACGGCGGACCGGCCTTCGGCCGCGGAGAGGACGGCGCCACCACGGCCATGGCGATCGACATGCTGTTCTTTCTGATTGTCACCACAGCCCACTGGCACGCCAGGAAGGGGCATGCCCAGCAGGCCGAGGCCGCCCAGCGGGCAGCCGAGCACCTGCGTGCCGCTTACCGCGCCGCTGCCGAGTACCCGCTTGCCGTACTGCACCAACGCGGCAGGCAACTGAGCCGTCCCCTGATGCAGCGGCAGTCCGCCGCCATACGTGAGGCGATCCCCGAGCTCGCCGAGCAGATCCTGGCCGAGCCGGGGTGGCCGGCCCTCGCCGCCACCCTCACAGACGCCGAGGCCGCCGGCCACGATCCCGCCAGTCTGCTCGCCGACGCCGCCGGGCGCCGGGAGCTGGGCACCGCGGAGTCGATCAGCGACGTCCTCGTCTGGCGACTGCGACGCGCTGCGGGCTTGCCCGCCGATTCGGCCGAAGCCCCTTCACTCACGCTCACGGGCCCCACGCCGTCGCCCGCCGCACGCCGAGGACGGGAGCGTCCCCGGTCCGGGCGCCAGTAGTCGTTCCGTCCCATCTCACCGGGGTCGGGCTCTCCTAATTTCCGGGCGAGATCCGTGACGCCCCTGTTTCACGGCGCCCTGTTAGGTAGTCTCCGGCTGGAGATATCTGTCGGACTCCCTTCGTCCCCGCATCGCGGGGCTGCAGCCCTCTGCCGACCAGGGCTTGCCCTGCGTACGCAACGCCCCCATCGACGAAGCGGAGTTCCTTCATGAGCGCTCTCCCTCAGCAGCAGCACTTCACCCTTCCCGTCTACGACGGCGGCGAGTTCGTATTCGCCCATGCCTGGGGCAACGGTGTTCAGCTTTGGTGCCGGGGAATGGTCGGTCGGCAGGTCGACGAGCACCGCTCCCGGCTTCGTCGCGAGGGCACCGCTCCCCTGTACGCCGGCAGTTTCAACACGGACGAGTTCCACCGCCTGTGGGACTTCTTCCGGGTGTACCTCGGCCATGCTGACCCCGGGCGCGGAAACGCTCTCTTCCAGCCGCGGCTCCGCGCGATGCAGCTGCACACGCGGACCGGCTCCGATCGCGAGAGCCACACGGGCTTCTTCAACAGTTTCTTGTTCTCGCCCGCCATGACGACTGAGCAGAGCTGGCCGCTGGCCGCGCCGGAGATCCAGTTCTCGCACGTCAGGAAGGGCGGGGGATCCGGCGGCTTCTTCGCCTCTGGCATCCCCGAGCTGCCCGCGGGTGTCGAACCCAACGGCCTGGGGTCACCCGCGACGGCCGTGATCGACTACGAGCGCGCCGTGCCCTTCACGCACTTCCTGCTCGCCGCCACACAGGCCACCCAGGGCGGAACCCGTACCGCCGGGACGTGATGCAAACGGCCTGGACCGGGCCGACTGGTGGAGCAAGTCGTCCTGAGTCGCCGAAACGGGGAAGGAGCGCGCGTCGACAGAGGTGACATTGACATATTCCAGAGTTGAAGCGGGGGAACGTTTCTGGGCACGATCCTGCCTGCTCGTGGGAGACCAGCAGGAGGGGGAACCGTGCTCGGACGCAGGCGTATGGCCCGGCAGCACCGTGAGGCGTGGCAGTTGGCGGAAGCCTTGAGCGCGACGCACGTCGAACCCCCGCTCGATCCTGCTGCTCAGGCCCGAGGGCAGGTAGCGGGGCTGATGATGCCTCACCCGCAGCCGCTCGTGATCGACGGGCAGGTACAGACGTGCGGCGGGTGCGGCGCGTACCGCAACTGGATCGTGATCAACATCCGCGACGCAGTGTGGCTGCGCTGCCCTTCCGGGCACGAGCAGCACGAGGCCCGCCTCGACACCGCCTGGTACGGCCAGCACAGCGGCCCGATCACACACCAGCACGACTCCTACGAGGACGGCCTGCGGCACCTCGGCCACTGACCCGACCCCCCTGTCCCGCCGATATCGCCGGAGGAGAACCCCTCGCAGGTCCGGCCCCGTCAGCCCGCTCCCGACCATCAAAGGGGTCCCCGTGCACCGTTCCGCCTCCACCGCCCTGTCCGCCGCCGTCCTCGCCGCGCTCACCATCTCCGGCTGCTCCGGCGGCAAGGCCGCCGCCGGAGACCCCGGCTCCTCCCCCACCGCCGCGGTCCAGACGACCCCGGCCGCAAAGCCCGCCGCGCCGCTCACTTCGGCGGCGCTGGCCGAGCGTCTGCTGGACGAGGCCGACCTCGGCCAGGGCTACACCCGCAAGCCGCAGACCGGCAGCAGCCGGGACGACGTCACCGTGATCGGCTGCCCCGCCCTGGAGAAGCTCGGCGGCGACGCCGCAGCCGGCGGGAGCCTGAACTTCCCCAACAGCGCGAAGATCACCTTCTCCTACACCCGCGGTACGAGCTCGGAGGTGGCCGAGGAGCTGTACAGCGACACGAGGACAAGCTCGGCCCCGGCACGAAGACCGTCTTCGAAGCCATGACCGCCTGCCCGCTGTACCAGGTCGTCGTCGGCGACACGCCGATCGCGGTCGCCACGCAGAAGCTGCCGGCGCCCGCCCTGGGCGACGAAGCGTGGAGCCAGCTGCTCACCTTCACCGCCGGCGGACGGGACACTGTGATGAAGCAGACCGCCGTCCGCGCGGGTTCCGTGCTCGTCGTCGTCTCCGGTTCGCCCGCCCTCGTCGACACGCATCTGAACCGCACGGTCGACAAGGCACGCGGCTGACCCTGCTCCTGGACATACGAAAGCGGCCCCTGACTCCGAAATCGGAGCCAGGGGCCGGCCTCGTTCACCACCCGCGACCGGCGCGGACGGTGCCGTACGAGTGATCACGGGCAGGTGTGGCGGCGGCGCTCGCCTTCGGTGATCACCTTCGCCGTGGCGGAGTACGTCCAGCCGCAGGGGCAGACCGCGTCCCAGCGGTCCCTGCCGGTGCACTGCGGCGTGCGGGGCTTCCCGCTCGTCGAGACCAGGTGCCGGTTCGGTCCGGTCGTGGGACAGCGAGTGCCGTCGGGGTGGTGGGCGCTCAGGCGGGGAAGGCGGCGGGACACGAGGACCTCCTACAGAGTGGTGGGGGCGGGCTGGCAGCGAACCAGCTGGTCACTGTGCCGGCGTGACGAAGAGGCGGCCGTCCGCGTTCTCGGGCGGGTTACGGCGCAGCACCGGGATGGGCGAGGCGAGCGAGGCGGCGAAGACGGCGACGAGGTCGTGAGGGACGCTGGCGCTGAAGGCTGCGGTCCACTGGTAGGGCTCGCCGATCGCGGGCTCGGCCCACGCCTGCCAGCCGTACAGGTCCGGGCGCGGGTCGCCGTCGCGCACCAGCTCGGGCAGCTCCGCCCAGGCGAAGCCGGCGGACATGCTGGGGTCCCAGACACGGCTGTGGGGAGTGTCGAGGTCACGGGCCCACCCGAGCACGCAGAGGGCATCGAGGACGGCGTCGCCGCTGGCGTAGTTGACGGCCGGGTCGGTGCGCGCCTCGACGGCGAGGAGAAAGTCACCGATCGCCTCGGGGGGCGTGCCGGTGGTGAAGTAGGCGTTCCACTCCATCACGGCATTGCTCGCGTGGGTTCGGGCGGAGATGTGCCAGGCGACCGGTAGTTCCCCGAGGAGGAAGTCGTGGGAGCCGCGGACCCACTCGGCGCCGGCGAGTCCGCGGGGGCTGAGGTGCAGCAGCGTGCTGCGGGCCGTTGTCCACGTCGTCCAGCCGGCCTCCATGAGCGTGCCGGCGACACGGTCGGCGAGTTCGTCGTCGTCGCCGGCCAGGTGACGCGGTCGCACCCAGTACTCGGGGCGGGAAGGGTAAAGGGGATGATGCGGGTGCAGGGGCGCCTCCAGGCGAGTGGGGTGGGACTAGGCACTGTCCGGCGGATCTAGGGAAGCCACCTCTTGAACAGCCCCGGTGCACTCGTGTCCCAGTGCTGTGCTGAGATGGGGCTCTTCAACCAGGGAGGGAAGATGGAAAGCGGCGCGCACGAAGCTTGTGGCCCGGTGCAAGCTCTCTCTCCTGATGACCCTGTTTTCGTGTCCAAGCGTGTGTATCGCGGACGGCCGGTCGTGCGTGTGCACCTCGATGAGGACGGAGACTGGCAGGCGTTCTCGGCCGCGGAGCCACGCTGGTTCGGGCGGCCGCGGCTCATTCACGCAGCTCACCTGCTGGAGCGTGATCCCTCATTGGCCAGCCTGCCGGCTCTGCCGCT
Source organism: Streptomyces sp. NPDC055103 (assembly GCF_053607625.1). Taxonomy (NCBI): domain Bacteria; kingdom Bacillati; phylum Actinomycetota; class Actinomycetes; order Kitasatosporales; family Streptomycetaceae; genus Streptomyces; species Streptomyces sp. NPDC055103. The sequence continues at coordinate 14,260 of NZ_JBSGTX010000001.1, read as the reverse complement.
GGGACACCTCGCGACCCGGGATGAGGCTTCCGGCACAACCTGGGAGATCTTCCAAGGTTGACGGTCAGGAACGGAGCCATAGCCGGATCGCTGCGGCGCTGACGGTGCCGTGGAAGACGTAGGCCCTCTTGTCGTAGCGGGTGGCGACGGCCCGGGAGTTCTTGAGCCGGTTGATCGTCCGCTCGACCTCGTTGCGTCGTTTGTAGATCGCGGTGTCGAAGCCGGTGGGCCGACCTCCCTTGCTGCCGCGTCGTTTGCGGTTGGCCCGCTGGTCCTTCGGTTCGGGGATGGTGTGCTTGATCTGGCGTCTTCGCAGGTAGCTGCGGTTGCGGCGTGAGCTGTATGCCTTGTCGCCGCCCAGATGGCCCGGCCGGGTCCGAGGACGACCGCCCTGAGGGCGGGGAACGCGGACGCGTTCGAGGACCTCGATCATCTGCGGTGCGTCGCCCCACTGGCCCGGCGTGACCAAGAACGCCAGCGGCCGGCAGCCGCCTTCGCCCGCGAGGTGGATCTTGCAGGTCAGGCCGCCCCGCGACCGTCCGAGCCCTTCGTCAGGGCGGTGGTGCCGGGGCGTTGTCCTTTTTTCGGGACACGCGGCTTCTTCTTGCGGGCCCCGGCCGCGTGCTGATGGGCACGGCATGACGTCGAGTCGACGCTCACCATGCTCCAGTCGATCCGGCCCCCAAGGTCGGCATCGGCCTGGACGGCACGCAGAATCCGGTCCCACGTGCCATCCGCCGACCAGCGCCGATGCCGCTCATAGACGGTCTTCCAACTGCCGAAACGCTCGGGAAGGTCCCGCCACGGTATGCCCGTTCGCACTCGGAACAGGATCCCATTGATCACCTTGCGGTGATCGTTCCACCGGCCGCCACGCCGTCCCGACTCCGGCAAGTGCGGCTCCAGCCGGACCCACTCAGCATTCGTCAGATCACCCCGCCCCATGCCCGACACAACGAGCCAGCAGCCCGACAGTCACATGATCCGCCGGACAGTGCCTAGTGCGCGGCTACGGCGCCGCGACTACGGCGCGGGGCCTCGGTCGGCTCGTGCCAGCCGGCGCCGACGGTCACGGTCGGCGATACGGGACCGAGCTGCTCTCCGCTCTCCACGACGTAGAACACGGCGTTGCCGAGCGCGTCGGTCGTGCCGAGGACATCGGCAATGGTGTGCTCCAGCGGAAAGAAGGGGTTGATGGCGAGCCGTACGGGGGTGTCGGGGTCGACCGAGGAGAGTCGGGCGATGAGATCGCCTGCGGTGAAGTCCGAGGACACTGGGGCCTCCATACGTGAGAGAGCTGGACTGTGGGTGTGTCGCCGTCAGGCGACGACGACGCGGCTGGACGTGGCCAGGATTCGCGTGATCGCTGCGGCCACCACGTCGGCTGGGGTCTCCTTGTCGAAGCAGACGGAGTAGCCGGGGACGTCGGCGGTGCCAGTGACAGCGAGCTTCCAGCCCTCGCCGCCGGTGCCGGGCCGTCCGTCGGGGAACCAGCCGAGGTAGAACCGGCCGTCCTTGCTGGCGATGTGGACATCGGCGCGGTCATCGACGACGACCTTGAAGTCGGCATCGGTGAACAGGTCGACCACGTCCATCGGCTGGCCCGGGCCGAGCAGCCACGTGCGCAGCCGCAGCGCGGCGACGGTGGTAGAAGAGCCCCGCCTCGCAGCATCTACGGTCATGGGCAATCACCTCTCTGACCTGGCGCTTTTCGGGAAGGGGTCCACGTTGACATCCCTTGCCCCCGCTCCACCAGTCCTTTCGCGATCCTTCCCGTCTGCCTCCGGCGAACTGTCCTTTGACAGTGAAGTTAGTCGGTGGCAGCGCCATGACCTGTGGCGACTAGCTTCCCTGTCAAAGGACACCATCGACTGGGCCGCTCACGATCCCACCTCGGGACGGCGGACTGCTCCCGACCTCCCCGTGCTGCGGGCGGTGTCTGATCTACTCGGCCCCGCCGCCTCGCCCCAGCGAAAAACGGCGGGCGCACGCCAACAGCACGAGGGATCATGAGGCATGCGTCCGGATGGCTGGCACCTCACCGAAGACCTCGACGGCTTTCTTACCCGAGCCGGAGACTTCCTGCGCTCGCGCCCTGCCCTGCACACGGTCCCGCTGACGGTGACCGAGGCACTGCGTTCGCGCGGGGCGGACGCATACGGCGCCGAAGCCCCCATCTTCGGCAGCCTTGAGCGGGCGGGCGAGGTCCGCGCGGCCTTCTTCCGCACCCCGCCTCGCCGCCCGTACCTCACCCCGCTCACCCTCGGGGAGGCTGACACCCTCGCCGCCCACCTGGCCCGCCTCGGCCACCGCCTCTCTGGCGTCAATGCGGACCACAACACCGCCACCGCCTTCGCCGATGCCTGGGCGCGGCACACGGGCGCGACGCCGACGCTGCACGAGCGGGAGCGCCTGTACCGCCTTGGCACGCTCACACGACCGGAGCCACTCCCGGAGGGCCGAAACCGAGTCGCGGGCGAGCAGGACCGTGAGCAACTCATTCTCTGGCACCGCGAGTTCATCACCGCCATCGGAGGAACCCCTGCTGCGGACAACAGCTCATGGGCGGATACACGCATCGCCCAAGGACGCGTCACGCTCTGGGAAACCCCGGACGGCACCCCCGCCTCCATGGCAGGCGTGACCCCTATGGTCGCCGGCCAGGTCCGGGTGGCCCCCGTCTACACCCCGGCCCACCTACGCGGCCGCGGTTACGCGGGCGCCGCGACGGTCGAGGTGAGTAGGGCCGCGCTGGCCGCAGGCGCGGCGGAGGTCCTACTGTTCGCGGACCTGGCCAACCCCACCAGCAACGGTCTCTACCAGCGGATCGGCTACCGCCCGGTTACCGACTTCACGGTGTACGACTTCTCATGCGCCGGGCCGGAAATTCGTTGAAGGACTCTGAGGGTTCCGTGACGTCAGCGCAGCGAACGCCCCTGCCATCAGGGGACTTCGCCACCGACACCTCGCTGTACTTCTTCAACGAACATGCGGCGCAGGACACTGGCCGACGAGCTCATCGTGCTCGCCAGACGGGCTTGCGAAGCCAGCGAACGGCCGCGCAGGAGCACCTGAACCGCCGAGACCATCCACGCAGTGACGAGCGGCCCGGGCGGTGGGCAAGGGTCCCCTCGTTCTTCAGCCGGAGCAGCGCCCGTCGGACAACCACGTGACCGCCCACTCACTGGATGCCGGCACCTACTGGCCGGGCTGCACCTTCACGATGTTGATGTCCGTGGCGGTGCCCTCCGCCTCCAGCGTCCTCTTGCGGCCCTACGTGCTGGGCAGGTCGTAGCTCACCGCCGACGTGCGCTTCTTGCCACCCTGTACCCACTGGCCCCGGTAGTTGCTCCCTCGTCGGCTTGGTGTGCGACGACCAGCCGCGATTCCACAACCGCGCATCCAGGACTGAATGCGTGGCCCTGCCCTGGTCAGAATGAGCCGGGCACGGTGGTAGCGGCGGTGGGGGCCGACCGTCACAGGGCTCCGAAAATCAAAGTGATCACTTCCTTGTCTCCCCTACCCTGCCGGACACCGACAACCCCTCTTGAGGAGGACACCCCGATGACGAGCAACCCCGCCGTGCGCCCGGAGATCATCGACTTCTACACCCGGTCCGACGAAGCCGCACGGCTGCAGACCACCGCCACAGGCACCCTGGAGTTCACGCGCACCCGCGAGTTACTGCGCCGCCACCTCCCGCCAGCACCGGCCCGCGTGCTCGATGTCGGCGGTGGTCCCGGAACGCACGCCCGGTGGTTGGCCGACGACGGCTACACGGTGCACGTCGTGGACCCCGTCCCCAAGCACGTCACCCAGGCAGCCGCCATCGACGGCGTGACGGCCGAGCTGGGCGACGCCCGCCGCCTCACCGCCGCGGCCAGGACGTACGACGTGGTTTTGCTTCTCGGCCCGCTCTACCACCTCCACGACAAGACCGACCGGATCTCCGCGCTGACGGAGGCGGCCCGCGTGGCCCGGCCTGGCGGACTCATCGCCGCGGCGGCGATCTCCCGCTATTCGCCCCTCCTCGACTACATCGCGACCACCGGTATCACCGAGTCCGCGATCCAGGACGGGGTCCGCGACACCCTGGCCCAGGGCCGCTACGCCGGACAGCGCGGCTTCACCGTCGCCTACTTCCAGACCTCCGCCGAGCTGCACGCGGGGGAGTGTCTTGTTTTTCGTGTAAGCCCTGGTGTTGACGCTTCCTGGGTTTGTTCGGGTGTTACTGGTTGTCGATGACGCGGTCGCCGTAGAAGCCGGCGAGGGTGTTGATCGCTTCCTTCCAGTTGTAGGTGCGGCCGGTGGGGTTGCGCCGGTTGGGCTGGCGGTCCCGGATGACGAGGTAGAGGACCTTGAGGGCGGCTTCCTCGTTCGGGAAGTGTCCCCGGCGGCGGGTGGCCTGCCGGAAGCGGGAGTTGAGGGACTCGATCATGTTGGTCGTGTAGACGATCTTGCGGATCTCGGGCGGGAACCGCAGGAACATCACGAAGTGTTCCCAGCTGCGGCGCCAGACCCCGATCAGGGCCGGGTAGCGGGCTCCCCAGACCTCCTCGAACTCGGCGAACCTGGCCTCGGCGGCGTCGACGGTGGCCGCCGTGTAGACCTGGCGGAGTTCCTTCGCGATCTGCGACCAGTGCTTGGTCGAGGCGTACTTGAGACTGGCGCGGACCATGTGGACCACGCAGAGCTGGATGTCCGCGAGGGGCCAGATGTTCTGGATCGAGTCCGGCAGGCCCTTCAGGCCGTCGCAGCAGGCGATCAGGACGTCCTCGACGCCGCGGTTCTTCAGCTCCGCCAGCCACGCCATCCAGGTCTTGGCGCCCTCGCCGCCGGAGCCTACCCACATGCCCAGCACGTCACGCTCGCCTTCGAGATTGATCCCGACGGCGATGTAGACGGGGCGGTTGGCGACCGCGCCGTCACGGATCTTCAGCACGATCGCGTCGATCATCACGACCGCGTAGACCCGGTCGAGCGGTCGCTGGCGCCAGGCGTCGAGCTCCTCGGTGACCTTGTCCGTGGCCCGCGAGATCAGGTCACGTGAGACGTCCACGTCGTAGATCTCCGCCAGGTGGGCCTGGATCTCACCGGTGGTCAGGCCCTTGGCGTAGAGCGACAGGATCGCCTCGTCGAAGCCCTCCACCCGCCGCGCGTGCTTGGGCACGATAGCCGGACTGAACGAGCCGGCCCGGTCCCGGGGAACGTCGATCTCCACAGCGCCGACGTCGGTCAGTACTCGCTTGCGTGACGTGCCGTTGCGACTGTTGCCCGTGCCTGCCCCGGCCTTGTCGCCCTTCTCGTAGCCGAGGTGCTCGGTCATCTCGGCCTCCAAGGCGCCTTCCAGGACCAGCTTCACCAGTCCCTTGAGCAGGCCGTTCTCCCCGACCAGGTTGAGTCCCTCGCTGCGGGCCCGGTTGATCAGCTGCTCGGCCAGCTCGCGGTCCAGCTCGGTCAGTCTCGCCAACTCGGCCCCCGTGCGTACGATGCTCGAACTCTCGCGGGGACGCTCGTCCATGGTGCCCATCCGTGATCCTTCCCGGCAGAGACCACATCTCATGCCAGACGGGTCACACCGGGGCATACACAAACTTCAGGACAGTCCCGCACGCGGAGGTCACGGAGGCCGGTCTTGCCGATCCCAGCCTCTACGGAATCGAAGGACCCGGCTGGGTGGCGGTCAAGGCCATCGAGAAGTACACCGGCGCCAACCTCATGGGCACGGAAGTGTACGAAGCGGCCCTCGCAGCGGCGCGCATCGCGGAACCGCACGCGGCCCTCACCGACGCCTCCGCCCACATTCTCGCCATCACCGAGCCGTCGCCATTGGGGGGAACGCGCAGCTGCGGGCGACGAGCCGGTGCATGACGTGCATGGGACTCTCGGCGGCTGACGATCTGCACTGTGGGGTAGACCAGAGGGCCAACGGCTTGCCGTCGGCCCTCTTTCCTTTCGTGGTGCTGGGCACGTCAGATGCGGCACGACTCGGTTCGATGGCAAAACGACTGGGTTCGGTGTCAACGGACAAGAGAGGTCCGCTCTCAGTCGCGTAATCCGCAGGCCCGAGCAGCTCGCTGGTCAGGACGACGTGCGGCGGGCTTGCGCGAGTCGCCAGGAAGCGCCGAGTTCCGCGAGCCGCCCTCGCATTGCCCCTCGCTGCTCCTCCAGCTCCAACGAGGCCGGGGAGAGGAGATAGACGGTGCCCTGGTAGAAGCGGAACCCGATACGTTCCCATCCTCGTGCGATCTTGGCGTTCACCCGGTCCCACTCGGCCTGGTTCCTCAGGCGGTCGCTGCTGAGGTCGGTGACGCCGGGCGAGCACGCGACGGCCCGGCAGCCGGCCATGAGTCGGTGGATCGCCTCCGTGGCGAGGATGGCGCCGAGGCCGTGACCGCGCCACTGCTCGTCCAGGGTCACCCCGTCCATGACGAGCAGGGCGGAGCCGACGTACGGCAGCCACCCACTGGCGTCCTCGGTGAAGCTCCCTGTGCTCGGGTCCAGCAGGGCCTGGGCGGTCTCGTACAGCTCTTCGGACTCCTCTTCCATGGCCCGGACCGCGTTCATGCCCCGGTCGAGCTGCACCCTGTAGAAGGTCATGGTCCCGACTTGGGCCTCCTCTTGGAGGATGGCCACCTCCCACAGTTCCAAGGTGTCGGCCTGGGGGGTGTCGCCGAGTTCGTCGGTGTAGGAGATGCGCAGACGTAGCTCGGAAGGATCTCCGGGCAGCAGGGCGGGAGCGTTCACCGCTGCAGCCTAGCGACGCGCCAGGAGCAGCGGACCAGCCGCCAAGATCAAACTTCTGTAGCTGGCTTTCCCGGCCGACGTGCGGGATACGGGCCTCACGACTGCTCCAGCAGCTCGGCGCTGATCCGGTCCCAGCTCGGTCGAGGGCCATCGACCGGACGTACGGCTGTGAGCAGGTAGCCGTCGAGGAACGTATCGAGCCGATCGCCCGTCAGGGTGGCCACCCGCTCGCGTTGAGCACGACGGTCCACCTCTACCCGCTCGCCCAGAACTCCGAGCAGTGCCTCGTGACGCGCCTCGCCGAGGACGCCCCCGCGGGTCCACCGCCCTCGGACCGGTACGCCGGCGAGCGTGCCGAGGGTGTGCTCCTCGCGGCTGAAGGCCGAGTCCATCGCCTCCTCGGCCGCCGGTCCCACCCGGCTGATCGCCGCCCCGGTGACAGCCCCCTCACCCTGGAACTCGGGGAGCGGAAGGTCGACCATGAGGCCCCCTTCCGGCGGATCGCGGCGCTTGCCGCAGGGCATCGGGCGCCATGAAGCCTCTGCCGGATAGGCCGAAGGCCCCGGGAACCCAAGATGCTTGGGTTCCCGAGGCCTTCGGGCTGGGGTGGGCGTGAATCAGGTGGCGTCGGTACGCGGCGGCGGCCTGTGTCGAGACAGGCGAAGGGCCCCAGGAATTCACCTCGCCTTCCTGTGGCCCTTCGGCGATGTTCCGTTCGTGGCCGTTCTACCGGTCAGCTGGTGGCCGGGTTCTCCTCCTCGTCTTCGGCCTTCTTCCGCCGCACCACGATGAGGGCACCGCCTCCGGCTGCGACCAGGAGACCGCCGACGGCGAGGAGCCAGCTGTTGGAGTCGGCCCCGGTGTGAGCGAGGGAGCCCTTGGAGGGCGGGGTGCTCGGGGTGTCCGTCGTGGGTACCGGTGCGGTGGAGGTGGATCGGGTCGGGGTCGGGGTGACCGGCGGGGTTGTCGGTGGCGTGGTCGGCGGAGTCGTCGGGGTGACCGGCGGCGTGGTCGGCGGGGGTGTGATCGGCGGGGTTGTCGGGGGTGTGGTCGGCGGGGTGGTGGGCGGCTGGGTGGGCTTGTCCTTCTTGGTGTTGGTGAAGGTGGCTATGGCCTTCTCGGCAGGCTTGGCGGTGATCTTGACCGGGCTGGTGTCGAGCTCGTAGCCGGTGGGGGCCTTGGTCTCGGTGCCGGTGTAGGCGGTGCCGGTGCGGGCGGAGACCGGGAGCTTGGTGGTGGCGGTACCGTCCTTGCCGGTGGTCAGGGTGATCGCCTTGCCGGGGCCGATGGAGGGGGCGATGCTGATGACCGCGCCGGCCAGGGGCTTGCCCGTCTTCTTGTCGGTCTTCTTCACCAGCAGTTCGGCGGGCTTGAAGGTGTCGATGACGGTGAGCTTCGCGGTGTACTCGGGGGTGATGATGACGTCCTGGTCGGGTGCCAGGTCGTGGATGGGGCTGCCGGAGTCGGTCTCCTTGAGGCGGTAGGTACCGGGGTGGACGTTCTCGAAGCGCAGGATGCCGTCGGCGTTCGTCTTGCCGGTCAGGGCCTTGGTGCCGTTGAGGGTGTCGAGGAGGGAGAACGCGGCTCCGGCGAGCAGGGCGCCGTCCGGGTCCTTCTTGGTGATCTCGACGGCGCCCGGGGGGATCTCGGGTGCGCTGGCGAAGGCTGTCGGGGCCCAGATCAGGGAGCTGGTCGCCAGGGTGGTCGCGGCGACGGTGGCCGCGGTACGACGGGTGGCACGCATGAAGAAGTGGTTCTCCTCGGTCAGGTGTGTGGTGGGCACCGCCTCGGGGGCGGAGGTCAGTGCGAGCGGGCAGCCGGCGTCTGGCCAGCCGCCGGGACGGGGCGTGCGGGAGGCGGGCTCGTCCGCAGGGGGGTGGCGTTGGCCGCGTGTCGGCGGGATGCCGCTTGGACGATGGCGCGCTGCTTGTCCATCGGCATGCTGGCGATGCGTTCGAGGGCGTCGGCGGTGTCGGGGCCGAGGCGACGGCCGGTGAGCTGGGTGACGGCCGCGGCTTCGGCGAGCATTCCCTGGTCCAGGGGGAGCCCGAGCATGTCCATCACGAAGTAGCGGGCGTTGCGCAGGGAGTCGGTGATGGGCACGTCGTCGTAGGTGCCGCCCTCGGCAAGGTTGAGCACGGCCTGGGTCGCTTCGTGGACGCGGGTGAGCATGACGGTGTCGGTCGCCCAGAGCGTCTCGTGCCAGCGCTCGGCCCACGGGGCGGGTTCGGCGAGGCCCCGGGGGGCGGTGAGGGCTGGCCAGCAGACCTGGACGAAGTCCACGATCGCGGTGCGCAGGCCGGTGAGGTCGGCACCGGCCCAAGGGGGCAGGCCGTCCTTGTGCCAGTCGCGTACAACGCCGCGCCCGTCATGGGACACGCGTGCGGCGTCTCGGCGGGTGAACGTGCCGTGCTCGGCGAAGCGGAGGTGGACGGTCTCGAGTTTGCCTCGCTCGGCGTGGATGACGGACAGGCGCAGGCCGTCGTACTGACGCTCCATGATCGTGTGGGCGAACTCGATGCGCAGGCGGATCGGCGAGTCGGTCGGGGTGGCGTAATAGACGTCGCCGACGACGGTGCCGAAGGGCAGAGGGAGGTCGAGCCTGTCGAAGAACTCCTTGGCGTGCAGGGACACGAGGGCTCCTTGGGTCAGCGGCGCGTCGAGCGCCCAGCGGGCGGTGAAGCGGGCGCCGGCGGCCGGGTGGTGGTGCTCCAGCGCGGGACGCTGCGGGTGGTGATCACCGGGGTCCGGCGTTGGGCACGCTGGATGTCGAGCGGGGTCAGGGCCGGGGGCTTCGGCGGGGTGAGCGGGGTGAGCTTCGCCAGGGCGGCGAGTTCGGGGGCGAGCTGATCGCGGTAGCGCAGGACCGGAGTCGGGTCGAGCAGGGCCTTCGCGGTGGCCGCGATCAGACGTGCGGGTGTGCGGGAGGTGAATCGGGCTTCGGCTCGGTTCCATCCGGACGGTCCAGCCCACAGCAGGACCGTCTCCGCGTCGAGGTCTTCGCTGCCGACGTCGATGGACACCCCCGCGGTGCCGTCCGGGGCCGTGATCTCGACGAAGGGGCCGACGGCGCGGCTGCTACGGCCGGAGGCGCCGAGGGTGACCGATCCCGGAAGTCGCTGGGTCGTCCAGCCCGCGTCGAGCAGCGGTTGTACCTGTGGCGCCCAGTACGGGGAGGGGGTTGCGATGAAGGGGTCTTGGTCCTTGCGCGCGTTCCAGTCGCGTTCGAGCGCTGTGGTGAAGGCGGCGACGATCTCGGCGGGGAAGGTGTCGTTGAAGGTCGCTGACCAGCGGGTCGGGGAGGAGGCGTCCTCGCTGGCGGAGATCTTGTAGACGTCGAAGTCGTCGCCGTACCAGCCGATGCGGACGCGCTGGTCGGGTGAGGTGATCAGCATCTGGCAGGGGCCGTCCTCCAGGTGGAGGGTGGGCCAGTGGTTCACCGGGACGAAGGCCGCGTCCCCGCACCAGTCGGATCCCGCGAGGTAGCGCGGGGAGACGTAGACGTCACCTTCCGGGGTGTACGTCACGCGGCGCCTTCCGTCCGCGAGCCGGGCTGGACAGTGAGGGTGATGCGCTGCGCGGTCTCGGCGAGACGCTCCTCGACCTTGGCGGCGTCGTAGCCGGTGACGACGTACAGGCCGGCGCGGGCCACGTCGACGTCGCCGTCCGGCGGCAGGACGATCTGGTCGCCGACATGGCCGATCCACTGGACGAGGTCGAGCCACGGCGTACGGTCTGCGAAGTCCTCGTCGATGGAGCGGTGGGTGAGGCTGCCGGAGGTCTCCGGGTAGAGGAGGGTGACGCCGGCGGCGCGCAGGCGGGTGCGCTCCAGGTCGGGGGTGGTGCCGCAGGCGAGGTCGGCGGCGATGCGGGGCAGGTCGAGGCCGGTGGCGAGGCGGACAAGGTGGCCGATGAGGTCGCCGCCGATGCGGCCGTTGACCTCGATGATGCGCGGGCCGGACGGGGTGAGGCGCATCTCGACATGCTGGATGCCGTGGTCGATGCCGAGGGCGCGGATCGCGGCGGTGGCGATCGGGGCGACCTCGGCGAGCAGCGGGTCGGTGGCGTCAACGGTGTGGCCGATCTCCTCGAAGTACGGCTCGAAGCCGAGCTTCTTACGGGTGACGGCGACGGCGTGGGTGTGGCCGTGCTGGGTGACGCACTCGACGCTGATCTCGGGGCCGTCGAGGTACTCCTCGACCAGGACGTCGGTGTTCTGGCCTCCGGCGAGGCTGGCGCCTTCGGCGGCGAAGTCGAAGGCGCGGGCGAGGTCTTCGCTGTTGTCGACACGGATGACGCCGACGCTCCCGGCCTGGCCGGCGGGCTTGAGGACGACCGGGTATCCGATGTCCTCGGCCAAGATCGTGGCCTCCAACAGGTCGGCCACACGGCCGGAGCGCGCCGACGCGACTCCGTGGGCGGCCAGGAGCTTGCGGGTGGCGTGCTTGTTGCGGCAGTTCTCCATCACGGCCGGGGGGTTCGTACGCAGTCCGAGGTGCTCGGCAAGCCGGGCGGTGTGGACGAGCAGGGGCTCGTTCCAGGTCAGGACGCCCGCGAGGGTGTGCCGGGCGGCGAGCCTCTGGCCGGCGTCCAGGAGCTGATCGAGCTGGTGCGGGTCGGCGACCTCGTGGTCGACGACGTGCTCGGCCTCCCAGGTGAGCGACTGCGGGTTGATGGCGACGACGTCGTAGGCGGCGGCGACCTGCTCCAGGCAGTAGCCGCGGTACACCTCGTCGCCGGGGGCGACGATCAGGACCGTGAGGCGGCCGGTGGTCTTCGTGGAGGAGGAGGTCGGGGCGACGGTCACGGGGAGGTCCTTGTCTTCGCGCGTGGTGGTGTGGCGGGTGGCGGCGTCGAGCAGGCGGCGCATGTCGGTGGCGAGGCCGCCGGGGGCGAGCAGGTGGCCGGCGAATCCGGTTGCCTCTGCGGCGGGCAGGGCTGTGAGGCGGTCGGTGAGGCCGCGGACGAGGGAGGCGGCGCACAGGGCCTGGTCGGCGCTGAACTGCGACAGGGGTGTGGTGGTCATTGAGGTTGGGCTGCTCCGGGCTGTGGGGCCGGGTGGGCGGTACGGGTGGCACGCATGGCGGGTTCGCGGCGCAGGCGCCAGAACGCGGCTGTGAGACCGGCGGCCTGGAGGCCGGCGCAGGCGGTCAGCACGTGGCCGAGCGCGGTGGCGGGGGTGAGGGCGACGAGGATGCCCGCGAGCGGAAACGGCAGGAGCATCACGAGGATGGTCACCGAGAGGGTGGCGCCGAAGACGCGCTCGGGGATGAGGTGGGAGCGCAGGGTGCGCAGCACGACGGTCATGCCTCCTTCGCCGGCCATGAGGACGGCGGTCAGGATGAGGAACTGGGTGTAGTCGCCGGCCTGGGAGACAGCGAGCCCTGCGAGGGCGGCAACGGCCGCGCTGACGGCTCCGGCCGGCCACAGGCCGAGGCGATCGATGGCGAAGCGGCAGGCAGCGACCGCGAGAAGGGACGCGGCGGCGGCTGCGGACCAGATCACGCCGACGGCGGCACTGGACTGGCCCAGGTGCTGGACCACGATGACCGGGGCCGCGGCCTGCAGGAACCCGGTGGCCAGGTTGGAGACGGTCAGGCCGGTGATCAGCCAGGCGAGCGCCGGCAGGGAAACGAGGGTCTTCCAGCCGGTGCGCAGGCCGCTGAGCGCGGGCGCCGCGGGCGGGACGAACCGGGGTTCGCGGTGCCAGGGCGCGAGCAGCGCTCCCATCAGGGAGCAGGCGGCCATCGTCAGCAAGGTTCCGGTGACGCCGACCCAGTGCAGGAGGAATCCGGCGAGCGCGGGCCCGGCCAGGGTGGCGGTCTGGTCGATGCCGAGGAGGACGGACTGCACCCGGTGGGCGCGGTTGCCGGCGTCCTTGCTGGCGGTGGCGCCCGCGGTCTCGGCGGCGATGTAGGAGAACTCCGTGACGACCCCGGTGATGGCGGCGAGCGCCATCACCGTGATCGTCGCCCCCACCCCACCGATCTGCGTGGGCAGGACGAAGGCGGCGGCCACGACCACCAGGGCACGCAGTACTGAGGCGATGCGGAAGACCCGCTTGGTGCCGTGCCGGTCCACGACCTGCCCGGCGAGCGAGAACGCGGCAAGGCGGGGCACCCACTCCAGGGCGAACGCGATGCCGGTGAGGGTGGCGGACTGGGTGGTGGCGAGCACGATGAGCGGGATGCCGTAGGTGGACATCGCGAACGCAGCGGCGTCGGCCGTTCGGGGAAGGTAGATCCGCCGCAGCAGGGACAACTGGGGCAGCAGGGCGTGCCGGGGGCCGGCGATCACAAAGTCGGTCATGTGCTTTCGTCGGGAAGGAGAAGCGGCCCACCCGCTGCGAGCGGGTGAAGAAGGACGGGGCTACCGCCCGCCACGGCGGGGCGTCGGCAGGCGGGACGGTCCCGGGGCCGGGGGTGGCTTGGGTGCGCCGTTCAGGTCGGCGTAACTGGTGGTGAGCAGCCGGAGAAGCTGGATGCCTTCCCCGCGGCGAGCGACGAGCGTGTCGATCTCGACGCCGAGGAACTGCAGCAATCCGTCGGTAGAGCCATGCCGGTACCGGTCACGGCCCAAAGTCACGGACTGAAGCTGGCGGATGGCACTGTCCGCCCGTTGCAGCAACTTCTGCTGTACCTCGTCCACGTTCGCGGCTGTCTCGCGAATCAGGTCGGCGAGCGTGGCGAGCGCGGTGCCGGGCGGGTGGGAACCGAGAACCAGGTCGCGGGCGGCCAGCGCATCCCGCGCGGTCTTCGTCCCCAGGGCAACCACCGGCCGTGGCTCGGCGGTGTTGCTCACCGGCGTGCGACTCCCGCCGGGGTCGCCGGCACCTTGACCGGCCGAGCAACCGCCGTGTGGGAGAACAGGTCGCGGGGCTTCCAGGCAGGAGTGACCGGTGTCGCCCTCAACGCGGCTCCCGCGGTCGTGGCAGCGAGACCGGCCTGCGTGGACACAGGGGCCGACCGCCTGGGCGAGGCCGCCTGGGCAGTGGACCGGCCCGTGGCCCAGGCGGTAAGCGCCTGGTAGGCGGGGGTCAGGGCCCGGCCGGCGGCGGTGAGCGTGAACTTCCCTTCGTGGTCCCGGCCTACGAGGCCCTTCTTCGCGAGGTGGCTGAGGGGGTAGTAGACGGCCGTGGGGTGGGCGTCGGGCAGGGCGGAGGAGGCGAGGGCCGCGCCGGTGGATGCGCCACGGTCCTGCAGCGCCCAAAGGAGCGCGGTGGCATGCCGTGTGGAGATCAGCGAGAGGGTGTCCTCGATCTCCTCGGCCTTGGCCGCCGGGCGGGACGTCGTCTTCTTGGTGACGGGGTCCTTCACGGTGGGGCGTTCCAGGTGCTTGCTCCCCCACTGGGCGAAGGTGTCGAGTACGGGCAGCAGCCGGGCGCCGTGGTCGGTGAGTGCGTAGACGACGTGCCGGCGGGTGTCGGCGTACTCATAAGAGTGCTCAGTAAGGTACGAATGAACGTGCTCACCTCCCGCTTCGGCGGGAGCCTTCACTCACCGTGCGGTTGCCC